>NZ_JARWQD010000186.1 GCF_029869545.1 Nocardia wallacei
GGGGTGCTGCTGGTCTCGCTGCTCGGCCCGATCGCCGCGACGCTCATCAAGCTGGCCGTGTCGCGTTCGCGCGAATACCAGGCCGACCAGGACGGGGCGGCCCTGACCGGCGACCCGCTGGCCCTGGCCTCGGCCCTGCGCGGCCTTGCCTAATGCTTGTTTTTTTTCCAATCTTGGGTCGGTGCTTCAATATATTAAACCACCTTTATGCCCCGCCTGGGTGGTGGGGGGGGGCCCTTCGGTTGGGGAAAGGTTATGTGTAGGCGACCGTTTCGACGGTTGCGCGAAGATCGGCGCTGCGCACGAGCACGTACCGTCTCGTCGTTTCCGGCTTGCGGTGGCCTAGCAACTGCTGCACGACAAACAGATCCTTCTTCACTTCGTAGGTGCGATCGGCGAACATGTGCCGAAGCTGATGCATCGTGTAGTCATCGAGCATGGCGGACACCCGTTTGCCGACGTAATCCGCGGAGAGGTGGCCGCTGGGGTGCCGATGGTTGGGGAAGAAATAGCCCCGGCCACAGTTCAGCAGTTCCTCTGCCAGATCGGCCGGTACCGGTACCCAGCGGGTACGCCCGCCTTTGCCGTGCACGAGTATCCACAGGCCATCTTTGCGCTTGGACAGATCACGCGAATGTGCTTGTGCGACTTCGGCTCTGCGCATTCCGCATTCTGCCGACAGTCGCAGCATAAGCCGCTCGCGTCTGGGTGCGGACATCAGCACGGCCCGGTAGGCGTCCCACGATGCGGGCCGCGGTGCCGGGTCCGTCGGCTCAATGACGGGCAGGTCGGCCGCCGCGTCGATGTTCGTCAGCCCGACACCGCAGGCCCACGACCAGAACTTTCGGAACGACACGTAGTAGCTGCGGCGGGTCTCCTGCTGCCAGACCTGGCGGGCTACCCACGTGAGCAGTTGATCGCTGGTCACCCCAGGGACCGCGGTATGTCGGCCGATACAGCGTGCGAGTCGGCGCATGTGCGCAACACGCAGTCGCACAGTGCCTTTGCCGAGTCCCGACGCCTTCAGCGCCAGCTCGTACTTGGCCAGGACCGGAGTCCAGGAAACCGGCAACGGCGTACCGAGCAACTTGAAATCGCTTGCGAGCTCGAGCATTTCAACCTCCCCTGTCTCTGAGCTACCGACAGGTTGGTTTTTATCACCGGTGCTGTGGCTCACATCGGATCGTGTTTGGTGGCTTTCGTCACGATGACGAAATGCGCTCGTTTCGGTATATCGCCCGCGCGTAGTCATCGCCTCCCCCGCTCAGAACTATGTGAGAAGACCTTCTCATCTCGGTTGAGGAGTGACCGGCTGCCAACGATGGGCAAACATTCGGCGCATTCGGCGTGTCGCAGAACACAACCAGATGGAAGGGTCTCTACCCTTGGTCGTGGCAAGCAACTGCTAATCAGGCTGTGTGTCTGATCTAGAGAACGGGACGTACAGGATGTGCGGCGCCTAGTAACCGGCAGGTTACTGGTTCGAGTCCAGTTGGGGGAGCACAAAACCCCAGGTCAGGCATTAAGTGGTGTAGGCCAGGTCCTGCCGGACCAGGCCTACACCAAGAATTCAGCACCACGTTCGTCAACTGGCCCTCGGACAGAGGCCCGCGCCGGGGCGAACAGCGCCAGCGCCAAGCGTGAAAGATGCGCGAAGTGCGCATTGCTGCCTTCCGGCCGAGACATGTTCCACCGCAGTCCAATTCGCGTGCACGGTTGCACAGTCGGGCCCGGTGATGCTGTGGTTCGCGTGCTGCCCTGTCGCTCGGCTCTCGGGGACGGTGGGTATTCGCCGAATGATTACCACCGCGGGATCAACGACGATAACAGCTCGTGTAGCCAGCCCCCTGCGGACATCCTGGACCCGGTTCGCGCAGATCGGCCGGAATCCGGCCCGCCCGCCACTCCCTCCCCCGCGCCGCGCACAGCCAGTCGGGACACACGGTCATGTTCGAGGTCGTCACCGACCCCGCGCCGCCACAGCCAGTCGATATCGTGCTCCTGGATCAGCTCGTCCAGTCGCCGCCACAGATCGACATCCACGACCGACTGCCCGTCACCGGTCAGCGAACCGTCGATACGCCACTGCGGCAACGACCTGGACACGCCGAGAACCACATACTCACTGTCCGTGGACAATCGGACCGCGGCCCGACGCGACAACTCATCCAACGCGCAGACCACAGCCATCAACTCCATACGATTGCCGGTGGTAGCCGGTTCGCCCCCGAAGATCTCCCCCTCACCGTGCCCCGAACGCAGTAACGCGCCCCATCCACCGGGCCCCGGACTACCCCAGCACACGCCGCCGGTAAAGATCTCGACGACATCCTCCCCGCCATCCGCCATACCGCACGACGGTACCCCTCCGGACACCCCGGGTACCACCTACACCGGGGCCGATCACTTCACTCGAGCCCGTCCGGTGTGGCCTCCCGGCCAAGCCGGTCTTGACGAACCATTCGTCCGGCCGTTCACGACATGTCGAGCAGCAGCGAACGACGTTCACCCACAGGCGGTTCAACCATCCGCACCACCGAGGAGCGCCGACCATGGGCCTGACGCCCGGACATTCGCCACCCATGCCGACTTCGGATAAGCCTGGACGACATCGTGCCCATCAGCGAGGCGGACCATCGAGACCGGCGCCTCTCGTAACTCGCCGGATCGTCGGCCGACTCGCTCATGCACGGCAATGTCAGGACAGTTCCGGCTCGAAACCCCGCGCTGTTCGGCGATACGGAATATTCGATCCGAGCGGCTCGGGGGTGAGATCGGGGAGGCTGCGGCGCCGAGTAGGAATTGACCCCGCCGAGGAGCGCGGATGTGGCGCCGGGAGCGCCCGCGCTGCTTGGCGATGGTGACCACGGCACCGTGCCAGAGGACCGCGACGGTCGGTGCCGGTGCGCACGCTGCGGACAGCGCGGTGAATCCGGTGGTGCCCGTCAGCAGGACCGGGCGTCGGCCGACGGCGTAGCTGAGTGGTCCGAGGATCAGTTGGCCGACGATGATTCCCACCAGAAGGCCGGTCAACGACATTTGCGCGCCGGAGGCGTCCATGCTCAGCGAGACGGCCGTCCGGTAGGCCGGGCGCCGCTGAGCCCGGCGAGCACCAGCATGCCCGCGCTCCCCACCGTTGACGAGATCCCGGTCATCCCCCCGCAGCCCCGCGTCTACAAATGGGAATGTCAGCACGGCCGCGACGTTTTCCGGCGCCAGGTCGAAACGGCGTTCGTCCAGGCGTTGCCCGACAGTGAGCGAGCAGCGTGGCGGAACGCCGAAGACATCGACCGGCGGGTACAACCGATCGGCTCGATCCTGCTGTGGGCGCTGCTCCTCGGCGGCCTGACCTCGATCGTCGTGGGTAGGCAGGAGGGATGGCAGCAACCAGTGCTCATGGCGGCGGCACCGGTCGGGGTGGTGGTCCTCGCGGTGCTGGCATACCTCACCACCGACCCCGACAAGCGCCGCCGTGCCGGGGCCATCGTGGCGTGGTTCTCGGCATTCGTGAGCTGGCTCCCGGTCCCGATCACTCGATCGATCGTCTGGGTGATGAACCGCGAACGACCGGCGCACCCGCTTCGCTGGATCGCGTTGTGCCTGTTCATCTTCGGCTCCATGCTCGACCTGCTGGCCAGCTAGCTCGCCACGGCGAGACGACAGCTCCGGTGGCCATCGTTGTCGCTCACAGCCGTGCGTCCGGGCGGATGGTCAGGCGCGACCGGCGGACAGCACGGGTGGGCACACCCACCTGCGGATGAACTCGCGCAGGTCGTCGTCGGATCGCGGCGGATTCGCCGGGTACTGCAGGAAGCTGAGCCACACGCGCATCACCATTTCGGCCAGGCCCGGCATGGCCTCATCGTCGTAACCGTGTGCCTCCCAGTCGACATCGAGCCTGCGCAACATCTGCACCCCGAGTTCGACGGCGCTGGCCGATGTCGCCTCCCGCGTGAAGAGTTCCGTCTCCCCGGCCCGCACCATCAGTCCGATCGCGGGCTCGTCGGGCAGCACCCGCAGGCAGTACATGATGGTTTCGGTGATCGCGTCCGACGGAGTGCGGACATCGGCCAGGTCCGCCTTCATCCGATCGAGGAAAGCGGCGGCCCCCGCGTTCGCGACAGCCACCAGCATCTCATCGACCGACGAGTAGTAGCGGTACACGGTTTGCCTGGTCACGCCCAGCTCGGTCGCGACGTCGGCCAGCCGGGTCTTCTGAGCGCCGTAGCGTTCGACGCAACTCGCCGCGGCGCTCAGAATCCTGGCCTTGGCCTCATCGGAGTCCCGGGGTAGGTTTCCGTGCCACCCTCGAGTCCTCATGAGCCCCATGGTCTCACAGGCTTCGGTCGGCCGCGCCGCGCGACAGGGTTCCCGGGCGCCGCTCGCCGGAGCGGACGGCCCGCCGCGCGCGCATGATCGCTTCCAGCAGCACACTCGTCGCCACGACGAAGCACACGATCACGTAGGGCAAGCTGCCGGTCGGCGTGTTGTCCGCGGTCAGACCGTCCTTCGCATCGAGGAAGGCAGGTAGCGCGGCGAGCCACAGCATCAGGTGCACCGCCAGGAACAACGGCGGGAACACGACCAGAAAGGGCAGCGCGGTGCGCGCTTCGCTCGCCGCGCTCTCCGGGTGCGCCCGCAGCCGCCGCCATTGCGCGTAGAGCAGTGCCAGGCCGATGCCCCAGACCAGCAGCATCTCGATCCAGTACACGATGGTCTGCGCGTCGCGGTTCGCGTTCTCGTCCCGGCCGAACACCGCCGTCGGGATCGACAGCACCGGCATACTGATGACCGCGACGACACCGGCCACGATGACCCGCCAGGCGAGCGACCCACCGCGGGGAGGCCGCCCCTCGACCGTGGGATTGCGTACCAACCGCACCGCGAGATAGATCAGCACGGCGAAGGACACGGTGGCGAACAGCCACACACTGCCCCAGGGCACCGAGGCGAACGTGGGCGCCGCCGCCGGATTACCCAGCTTGTCCACCTCGGCTCCCTGTGCCTGGAGCTGCCGGACGGTGTCGCCGTAGAACGGCGCGTCGAGGTTCCAGGCCCACCACTTCAGCTGCGGACCGAGCTGGTCGAAGATCTCGTAGAACACCTGGAACACCAGGGCCACGACGAGCGACCCGCGCAGCGCCGACCGCTTCGACCCGTCGAAGAAGCCCCACGCGCGCACGATCTCGTAGGCCAGCTGGCTCAGCGCCGGATAGAAGGCGACGATGTACAACGGCAACCGGTCGAACATCAGGCTCACCGTGAAGACGTTGTGGGAGAACATGAAACCCATCGCCTCTTCGGCGTGGAACCAGTTCGGGAAGTAGAGCGGTGGCTCGATCACGAACAGGTAGACCAGCGAGGCGATCCAGAGCGTCAGATTCGTCGGGTCGCCGTCGCGGCGCAGGCGCCGGATCGCGTGGACCAGGGCGAGGATCGCGCCCAGGATGATCGTGACTTCCAGAACCGGCAGCGTCCAGTTCGCCAGGTCGGCCGGGTTGCGCACGGTGATCACCGGGTTGGCGGTCTCACAGTCGAAGCCGAGGTAGCCGGTGATGACGGACGGGACGTCGCCCGGTGTGCAGACTGCCACGTCGCCCTACTTTCCCGCTGCGACCGAGACGGCCGCGAACTCGTCCCGGGCCGTGCCCCGGGGGATCACCAGCGCCCGACCGGCCGGGTGCGGCCTTCCATCGCGCCAGATGTCCGACGGCGGATCCTGCCGGAGGTCGGTCCCGATCGGCAGCCTGGTGCGTTTGACGGCGCGCTTCACAGCGAACCAGGCGAGACCGGCGAGCACGCGCGGACTCTTCACCATCGTCGTCACCGATTCGTCCAGATTGAACACGTCGGCGAAATGCTGGGCGACGACATCGTCCTCACGCGTGGTGGCCGAGATGTGGTTGAAGATGGGCCAGCTGAGCCGGTTGGCGAGCTTCTGCCGCCACCGGGGCGCGATGTCGGTGCCCTCGGCGTTCTCGTACCCCTGGTCGCGGGCCAGCGCCAGCGTCCAGATGTCATCGAGCAACCGCCGCTGCGAGGCGAAGTAGTCCTTGGTGAACGCACCGTCGAGAGTGGTGGCCGAGGCCAGCTTGTCGCGCAGCAGCACGGCCGACTTCGACGCCGAACTCATCCCCTGGGCGTAGAAGGGGTTGAACGCGCACACGGCGTCGCCGACGACGACCAGCCCGCCCGGTGGGTTCTCCCACGCGTCGTAGCGACGGCGTTTGTTACCGGTCGACTTGGTGACGAACACCTTGGAGATCGGCTCGCACAGGTCGACGGCGCGTCCGAACGCGGGCGCGCGCACCTTGTGCACGGTCTCGATGAATTCCTCCTCCTTACGAGGCATCGGGTGGCCCCAGGAGCCCATGGTGACCAGCACACGGTCGCCCTCGATCGGGAAGATCTGACAGAGGAAGTCGTGCTCGACGGGGTGCGGCTCGGTATCCGAGGTCGGCATGACCGACATCTGCGCCCACCACCAGCTGTCCGGTGGGCTCACCGGCTTCTGGAACCACTGGGACACGTAGGTGACGCCCGCGTCCAGCGACTGCACCGGGGCCTCGGGCCATCCGGCCGCGACCAGCCAGTCCGACACGGCCGAACCGCGGCCCAGCGTGTCGACGACGAAGTCCGCCTCGATCAAACGCTTCTCGCGCCCGCCGTCGCCGCCGACCACCCACACCCCGGTGACACGGCCGTTCGGGGTGCCGCCGCCCACGGTTTCCAGCCCCTCGATGTTGACACCTTCCGCCACACGGACGTTGGGCACCAGGGCCAGCTTGTCGCGCAGCGTGCGCTCGATGAGCAGGCGGGACGCGTAGACCATGGTCATCGGCGCTTCCTTGCGCGGCACCCACACCGGGCCCTCACAGTGCGCAGCGGCCAACGACGGCATCATGTGCAGCGCGCCGGCGTCGATGAGGGCCTCTTCATATCCCGGGAAAAGCTCGCCCATGGCTCGTCGACCGGAATTGAGCAGGAAGTGGGGGTGCTTACTCTGCGGGACGCCGCGCCGGTGCTCGGCGTCAGCCGGGATGACGTCGCGCTCCAACACCAGGACCTCATCGAAATAGGGCGCCACTGCCCCCGCAGCACAGACGCCCGCGACGCTGCCACCCAGAACCACCGCTCGTTTGCCCAAGGACATCGACCCACTCCATTACGTCATACATTTTTTGGATGGTGTCTAACCGTAGGGTGTGGGCCGAGTCACGTCAACGAGCAGAACTGAAAGCGCACCACCGCCGACCTCGGCGCGGTCGCTCGCGCCGCCGCGCATGCGCCCGATGAACGGCAGGGAGTGCATGCGGCCAAAGGGAAAGCAATCTCAGACGGGCGGAACCCGCACGGTCGACCTCCAGGTTTTCGTGCAGACCGCTACCGACCTTCCCCGTGTCATCGCTTCGGTCGATGAGATCTGTGCCGACGTCACACGCCTGATCGGCGATCGGTCTGTCGCTGTAGGTGGGGTAGTCGTCGTCATCGAGCTTGTCGGCGGCACTCGACTCGCTGCCGGGATTCGTGTTCGGTTGCTGCACAACGTCTCTGGATTCAACACCGGACGGATTCATGTCACTACCATCGATCGGCCGGTAGAGAACCGATCGCCGACACTGCGCACGGGGCACCTCGTGGGCACAGAAGTTACGGAAGAGCCGTTCAGTGACCACCTCCCGGGCAAGGAAGTTCAACTCTCGCGACACTTAGCTGGGACGAGGGGCGGAAGATGCGTGGCGCCCAGGTCGACCGACCGCATGAGCGCGCGGGCCCGGGAATCGGCCGGCGCCGCCGCGTCGCGGCAGTCGAAGGGATGATTGCTGCTTCGGGATCTGCCTAGCCGGATACCGCGGACGGAACTCGAAGATCCACGACTGTTCCCGAATTACCGGTCGTCACAACGACTTCCGGGATACGAGCGCGGATCATCGATAGACCCCGCTTCGCGTGTGGTCGTGCGGATCCTGCCGAGAACGTCGACACCAGTGCTCGCGGAGTGTTCGCGGGGGCAGCGAGGTGCACTAGGTTTGTTGATAGATCCGTCCGAGAGGGCGCAGTCGCGAGATATATCGATCCGGAACCGACGGTACGGCTCTGCATCATGCGAACGCGGACGCGGACGAATTTCGCCTAGGTGAACAAAAGGTCGCTGCAATCACGAATTCTCTGGAGGCCGCGATCATGGCAGCAGTCATACTGATCACCATTCTTGCGTCCGTGATGCGAGTCCTCCCACATAGTGACTAGATCGATGTCATTTCGGCAGATAAGGGCAGCAGAATCGCGGGCCAGGCGTCGCCAACAGTAGGTGCCTGGCCCGTGATTTCGCCGGTTTCCGGTACCTGAAATCAATAGGCAGTTCTCGTAAATGTCGCTACCTCCGCGTCGGCCCGACGAACCGCTAATTCTGCCTTGCGAAGCGCCTGGTGACGTAGCCTGCACAGGGTAATCTTCTCGACGCCGGTGCAGCGGCTGTATTCTACCGCCCGCGACAATGCCTCTACACGCTCCCGCAGTCGGGTTGCGGCCTCGAGATCCAATGGTCGTTCCGCGACGGCAACCGCGGATTGCAAGTGCCATCTCGGCTGTCCCATAACCATCTCCTGACCCGAGTTTTCTTCCGATAAAGGGGTTGGGCCGTGATGGTCGGTGGCGTGGCGCCGAACGAAATCGGGCACGCCTCGGATAGGTGTCAGGGTGCGTAGTGGGTGTCGATGTGCTGTTGGAGGCGGTCGATTTCGGCGCGCAGCGCGGCGTTGGTGTCTTCCAGCTCCAGGATGCGTTTGACGCTGGCGAGGTTGACGCCGTCGGCGGCCAGGGTGGTGATGCGGTGCAGCCGCGCCAGGTCGTCGCCGCTGTAGCGGCGGGTTCCCCCGGCGCTGCGGGCCGGGCTGATCAGTCCGTGCTCCTCGTAGAGGCGCAGCGTCTGGACGCCGATGCCCGCCAGCTCGGCGGCCACCGAGATCGCGTACACCGCCCGCCCGGGATCGGGCAGGTGAGGCTCGTGCCGGTCCGGCAGCATCAGTCTCCTTCTCTCCGTTCCCGAGCCTAGATTACCTTGCACAGATACTTGCACTCATACCAGTGGAGTGCTAAACAAAATCTATGTCGACAGACATAGGTTATCTTCCCGATGTCGGATGAGATTGGAGGACTGGGAGGTGGCGACCATGCTGATGCGTACCGATCCGTTCCGGGATCTCGATCGCCTGACGCAGCAGGTGTTCGGTACGGCGGCGCGGCCGGCGGTGATGCCGATGGACGCGTGGCGCGAGGGTGACGAATTCCTGGTGGAACTCGATCTACCCGGAATCGACCCGGACTCTTTGGATTTGGATATCGAACGCAACGTGGTGACGGTGCGTGCCACGCGTCCGGAGCTGGACCCGCAGCGGTCGATGATCGCGGCGGAACGCTCCCGCGGCGTGTTCGCCCGCCAACTGTTCCTCGGCGACGGCTTGGACACCGACCACATCCGCGCCGACTACCGCGACGGTGTACTGCGACTGACCATCCCGATCGCGGAGCGGGCGAAACCCCGCAAGATCGAGGTCGAGCGCCCCGCCGAACGGCAGGCCGTCACCGCCTGACGCGGTCGGGTCAGTTCGTCGCCGGAAATCCGCCATCCGGAGGTTTGCTCCGGATGGCGTGCCGGAACCAGCCGACCGCTGCGTCCACGGGCCCCCTGCGTGCGGTGACCTGAAAACGAGACCGCACAGAAGGCATCGATTGCGGACAGCGGTTCCGTTTCCCCTTGCGGAACATAGATATTCGTACGTGGAGCAGAATGAAGAACGAACCCACCAACACCGCGACCGATCCGAGCCGGACCCGCGACTCACTGCGCGTCGCGCGTAGGGGGGACGACATTCCGGTCGTCCGATGGCCACACCCGAGCCCCCTCGACTCTTGGTGGAGTGCGGTGATGCGCGACCGCGCTCCTCGCACACCCGCTGCGTAACCCTGCCATGACCGCACTCGCATGTATCGCGGCCACAGCCGCAACAACCACCTTCGTCTGGGCCTGCACTGCCGCCGTCCGCCTACGCGAGATTCGCCGGCATTTCCACCCCCACCGGAGCGCGACACCAATCGATCCTGTGCCGAAATGCATTGGCGTGCAACAGCTCTGATTCGACTGATGAAACAGACCCGCGCCGTCAGTCCGGGGACGGAGCGGGGTCGAGGCGGGTCAGCAGGGCTTGTTTGATCGGGTCGCGGGTGGTGCAGACCAGGGCGAAGGTTGCCTGGCGCATCAGGCGTTCCGGGGTGGATCCGGCGATGGTGGCGGGGCTGCCCGCGGCGACCACGCCCGCCGCCGCCGTCTCGACCGCGGCTCGGGCGATATCGGCGCGTAGGGCGTGTACGGCCCGGTTATCACCGGCCGCCGCGGCGAATCGGGTCCGCAGGTGCGCGTATCGCGCGGCGTGCGCGGCGGATTCGGCGCCCAGTTCCGCCAATTGGCGCACGCAACGCGACAGGACACCCAACGACAGTGCGCCGTTCACCCAGCCGCTCAGGCTGCCGCGGCTCGCGGTGAACTCCCCGGCGGACTTCACGCCGATCAACTGCGCCCGTTCGACGAAGGTCTCGCCGAACGACAAGCGAACCGTCGCGCTGGCGTCCGCCGCGATCAACGGTAGCGGCTCGGCCGTCACGCCGTCGAGGTCGCGCGCCGGAACCAGCAGTGTCGCAATGGATTCCGCGTCTTCTGAGCGCAGCCGGACCGAGGTGGCCACCGCGTCGACGTATCCCCAGCCCGTCACGAACGGCGCGGTCCCGGTCAGTACGTAGCCGCTACCGGCGGGCGCGGCGAACAGCGTCGGGTTCGACCGAGCACCCGCGTAGGACACTCCGCACCGGAACTTCCCCGCGCGCATGGGTTCCAGATATCGCTCCCGCAGCGCGGCATTGTCGGCGAATGCCACCGCCCGCAATGCCCCCAGATGCTGCGCCCACACGAAACCCGTTGCGAGACAACCACCGATGATCGTCGCGGCGGTTTCCATCAGCACGTCCGGACGCATGCCCTCCGACAGCGCGAATCCGTAGAAACCGCGCTCGGCCAGGGCATCGAAATGCGTGGCCGGAATCCGGCCGGTCCGGTCCACCTCCGCCGCCACGGGCTCGAGCACCTCCGCCGCGAAGGTCTCCGCCGCAAGAACCCACTCCATCGACACAACCCTCCCGGGTACAGCCGTCCGCACGGATCACCGCGCCCTTCGACACCGACCCACGCGATCGTACTCATAGTCCCCGTCTCGGCACGCATTCGAGGAGGAGGAACAGGGGGCGGACGAAATTCTCTTCCCACCAAGGGTTTTCGCGCCGCTGCTCCTCGGTGGGACGCGGTTCACGGAGGTCGGTGACGGCGAATCCGGCCGATGTGATCATGCGGATACAGGTTTCGAGGGAGTAGAACTGCTGGACGGAGGCCGCCGGTGAGATCCGGCCCGCGACATCGAACTTCTGCTCCACGGTCCGGACTCCGAAATAGGTGTCGATCGAGAAATCCTGGCCGCTCGTGCGTTCGGCGCGGGCAGCGTAGAAGCACGGGTGCATTCCGAGCAGGATCATGCGACCGGCGGGTGTGAGAATCCGCGCGAATTCGTGGAATCGCCGCTCGGGTTCGGCGATGCCGTGCGGCAGCCGGTTGGCGACCACGACGTCTACGCTGTTGTCCGCCAACGGTATTGCCGCGACATCGGCATGATGAAACGATGCCCGCTCCGGCCGGTGGTCCGGATGCGAGCGCGCCGCGGTGACGAATTCGGCGCAGGTGTCGACGCCGTGCACGTGCCGGGCACCGCGGCGGACAAGCTCCCGCGCCAGATAGCCCTCGCCGCAACCGGCGTCGAGGATGTCCAGTCCGGCGCAATCGCCGATCGTGTCCAGCAGGGCCGGGTCGGTCAGCTGGGTCTGGTATGGGTCCAGGCGGTCGCGGACGATGGTGATCCAGTACTCGGCATTCTCGGCGTAGGCCGCCGAGACTCGTTCATCTCCCAGCACGGTGCGCTCCTTGCTGTTACGAATCGCCACTTCGGAGAATCTACCGATTCCCTTGGGACCTACCGATTCCCGGCACCCGACCGTATCCGCCTCGGCAGGGACGGATCGGGGAGCCCGCGGCTGGGCGAGCCCCGAGTGAGCTCTGGCGCGACGCCGGTCTCGGCACCGAGTCGGTGACGGCCGACGCGCAGGATCAGGCCGAGATCCGCGAATTCTCGTGCGATGGACCGAGGTGATCGATGCGGACACCGACGAAACCCGCGTGCGCCTGCTCAACGCGCTACTGGCCGAGACCGCCGCCTACCCGCGGATCACCGACCACGCTGGCACCTGCACTACCGAGACGACGACGCGCCCCTGGCGACCGTGATCCGCACCGCGCGCTCGGGGAATGCGGCCACGCGTTCGTGGATATGAGCCGGGGAGGCCGCCGACGCAATTGCACACGAATATGACTCCCGTATGTTCGGTGAGTAATGGTGATCTTGCTGTTGGCGCTCGCGGGTTTCGCGTTCCTCGATTCGCTCGACGTGCTGCTCGTCGGGGTGACCACCGCGGTGATCTACGACAGCAGGCTGAGCCGCCGCTCCCCCGTGCCGGGCGTCGTGAGTTTTCTCGCCGGAGTATTCGCGGTCACCACGACGTTCGGCATCTGCACGGTACTGGGGTTGAATTTCCTCACCGATCTGGTCGACTTCGATCTCACCCCGGCGCTGCGGTATTGGGGTGAACTCGCGGTCGGCCTCGTCCTGCTCGTCCTCGGCGGCGTTCGGCCGTCGGCGCGGGCCACGGCCGTTCCGGACTGGGCCTGGCGAGCGCGGCAACGGCCCCTCCTGCTCGGGCTGGCCGGAGTGGCCATAGGACTCGGTCAGGCGCCGACCGCCGTGCCCTATCTGGCGGGCCTGGCGATGCTGTCCGCGCGCGACCCGCTACCGCCGGCGTGGCCGTTGATCATCGTCGGCTACTGCGTGATCGCCCTGCTCCCACCGGGATTGATCCTGTTCGCGGCCACGCGCCGCACCGCCCGGGCGCGGCGCTGGTACCGCAGGTTCGTGCGCACGCTCAAACAGCGCGGACCGGCGACGGTGCGAATCCTGTTGCTGGGATTGGGAATCGCCTTGATCGTCGATGCCTTGCGGAACTATTCGTCCCTCTGGTGACGGTGCGTCAGGCGGGGATCTGTGCGCCGAGGGCGCCGCCGACGCTCGCGCCCGCGGCGCCGCCGAGGACGCCGCCCGTCACGCCGCCGACCACCACGCCGACTATCGCGCCCGCGGGGCAGACGGGCGCGGTGACCATGCAGGCGAAGGCTCCGCCCGCGGCCGCGCCGACGCCTGCCCCGACAACCGTGCCGACGACACCGCCGACGACCTGGCCCGGCAGCGCCTGCGTCTGCCCGGCGGCCGCGGGCTCGACGACCGGCTGCACGGCCAGGGGCTGGGGCGCGGCGGTGTCGGCCTGTGCCAGGCCCGCGCCGGTGCCGACAAGTGCGGTGGCGATGGCCGCGGTGGCTGCGAGTTTGCGAATCATGGTGTTCTCCCCGGATATTTCCGACCCGGTCAAAACTGTACTGAGGATCGAGTTGTGACAAAGGCGAATTCGGAATCCGTGGCCGATCATCACCTGTTGATCTCGGGTCGGCAGACCTACACCCAGGGCGCCACCGGATACCACGGAATGATGTCGCGCATGGCCAGCAGTCGCACATCCCAGTAGAGGAAGGTGAAGACGCCGACGGTGAGAAGCGCGGCGGCGCTGAGAATGCTGACGCGGCGCGGGTCGGCGTGGAACCAGCGCTGCAGGCGGCCACCGGCGAGGACGGTGAGGATCAGCAGCACGGCGAGAACGGCGATATTGCCGATCGACTGCAGGACGAAGGCCGCCGCGGAATAGACGACATTGCCTTCCTCGGCGGCGTCTCGAAACAGCTTGCGGAACAACGGGAACGGGCGCCCGATGAGGAAGGCGCCGATAAGGCCGCCGAAGCAGATCAGGGGCGCGTTCGGGAAGCGGGCCGCGACACGGGCGAACGGGTCGCGGACCAGGCCGAGGACGGCGAGTCCGAGGTAGATCATGATCAGCCCGATCATGCCGAACACGACCATGGATTGGACATGGCCGCCGGTTCCGCCGATCGGCCGAAAATCTTCCGCGAGCGCGCGAGTGGCGTAGGGGTCGAACAATCGACCCGGTGTGACGGCGCGCGTTTCAGCGCAGGCCCGATTCCAGCTCGCCCCGATGGGCCCGCACCCATTCGTAAGCGGCGCCGACCGCACGTACGGCGCCCGCCTCCCGCAGCGCCACCATCGCCGCATCCCCTGCGGCGGCACCGGATTCGATGCCGCGCCGACATCGCCGCTGCCACCACAGCACCGCCTCGACGACGGCACCGCGATCCTCGAGGCCGTAGGCGTCGCACAGCAGCCGCATCCGGTCGATGATCTCGGCCAGGTCGGACACCTCCGGGCCGAGATCCAGGTACTGCCAGCACATGTGGGCGACATCGTGGACCCGAGCCCCGGGCGCGGCGAGATCCCAGTCGATCAGTGCGACCGGACGCGGCCCCGCGACACCGAAGCGATACACGATGTAGGTCAGGATCTCTCGCCCCTGCGAGTCGATGCCGAGGAACCGCGGCGCGCCCGGCCAGCCCCGTTCTTCGAGGAACCGCAGCAGTCGGTGGACGAAAACGGCCGATTCACCCGGGTCGCGCCGCACGGTATCGTCCACCCGCACAACGCGATTGACGAATCCGCCCGATAATGGAATCTCGGTCATGAGTTCCGAGGGGTCAGGATGATTCCACGACCTGCTGCATCCGGCGCAGGGTGGTCAGCATGTCGTTGCGGTTGCGGCGGCCGCGGGCCCAGCCGAGCACCGCCCAGTACAGGCGCAGCGGCAGGGAACCGGCCAGCTCGAAGGATTCGGTGACCTCGGTGCCACCGTCGCTGGGGCGCAACCGATATCCCCACCGGTTGACGTCCCTGCCGCCCGGGCCCAGGACCATGAACGCGAACTCCCGCCCGGGCTCACACGCGACCACCTTGCACACGGTCCAATACACCGGCCCGACCTCGTTGCGGCGCACATGCCCGCGAAACTTCGCCCCCACCGCGGGCCCGCTAGCCGTCCCCAGCCACTCCGCCTCGAACGTCTCCGGACTGAACTCCCCGATCCGGGTGATATCACTGACCAGCTCCCACACCTTCTCCGGCGGAGCCGCCATCCGAACCGTCACCGAGTCACGCATGCCCCGGACCCTACTACCCGGCCCGACGGCGCTGCACCTGGTCGCGTTCGGCGCCGATCCGGCGGCGACGCTCGGCCATGGCCCGCGCGGGTGATTCGCCGGTCACCAGGGCATCGAAGACGGCGTGCACGTCCTCGAGGGCGTCGCGGGCACCGACACCGGCGGCCGGGGCGATGGCATGGTCGGCGTCTCCGACGAGCACGACCGGTAGCGCGGGAGGCTGCGCGGTGTCGAGCGGCACGTTACGGGCATTGCTCACGTGGACGGCATCGGTGTGATCGAGGAGTGTGCCGACGAGATCGGCATTGGACGGCGACGCGTCCCGCACGGCTTGAGCCCATTCGCCCACCGGGCGCATGCCGAGATCGTCGGTGCCTTCGAGGGCATCGCGCGGTAACCGGATGAACCAGTAGGCGAGGTCGCCGGGGCGCCAGATGTGACCGACTGTGCTGCCAGGGATTCCGTCCGCGCCGATCTCGGCGAAGAAATGCAGTGCGCTGGGTTCGGTCGGCAATTCCAAGGGGTCACGCGTCGTCCCGTAGAGCACGACGTCGCCGGCGTACACCGGTGTCCGGTCGGGATCGAGCCGGGACCGGACGACCGAATCGATGCCGTCGCAGCCGACGATCAGGCCGTCCACACTCGTGGTCGCGCCGTCGTGGTGCAGCGTGCAGCTGTCTGCTCCCACGGAGATATCGGTGATCGGGGTGGTGTAGTGGGTTTCGACGCCGGAGCCCGCGACGAAGTCGTCGAGGACCTGCATCAGATTGCGCCGCAACCAGAATCGATGCCCACGCCCGTTCATCTCGCCGCGGCGGCCCACGCTGTTGACGTATCGGAGCCCGGCCACCGGATAGGAGACGGCGTGCAGATCGGATTCGGAGACGCCGAGCGCCGTCATGGCATCGTGACCGCGGCCGTCGATGAACAAGAAGGCGCCACCGCCACCGGTGGGTTGCTGTTCGTACAGGGCAACCCGATCACCCCGCCGCGCGAGCGCGCCGGCGAGCGCGGATCCGGCGATACCGCCACCGATAATGGTCACCATCTCGAAACTCCTTGCCTGGGCGTAGTTCCGAGCCACCGAGAACCGGCAGTCCGGCGACAGGGGGTCAGTGTGCGCCGAGCGTGTCGAGGATCATCGGGCGGGCCGTTGCTAGTGCTTGTTGCCAGTATGGCCAGGTGTGGGTTCCGTTGATGATGTCGACGCGGGCGGGGATGCCCAAGGCCGCTATTCGGTCCCGGAACATCTGCGCGGCGACCATCGTCAGGGCGTCCAGGCCCATCGCGTTGACCGTGTTGCCGAATCCGTTCGGGACGTCGAGGGGGCCGGGGACGCCGTTGCCCGCCGAGACGTACATCGGCAGGCCGCGCAGTCGTTCGGCCTGGACGGTGGCGTCGTTGCGGCGCCAGGCGGGATCGCTTGCGGGGCCCCACATGTCGTCGACGTTGAAGTTGCCCTCGTCCCACATCGCCGCGCGCATCGCCTCGTTCCACAGCGGGAAGGTCGGGTGCACGAAGCCCGAGAAGGATCCGGCGAACTTGAACTGGTCGCGATGATGCGCGGCCAGCGTCAGGGCGGCATTGCCGCCCATGGAGGCGCCGACGATGGCGTTGTTGGTGCGGGAGACGCCGTATCGCGCCAGGAAGGCGGGCAGCTCCGCGGTGAGGAAGGTCTCCCATTTGTACGTCGTCGCCTGGCGGTTGGTGCTGCTCGGGCGGTACCAGTCGGTGTAGAAGCTGGAGCGGCCGCCGACCGGGAACACCAATGTGACGTTGTCCCCGGCGAATTGGCGCAGCGCGTCGGTGTCGGTCGTCCACTGGCTGTGGTCGGCGGGGGCGCGCAGGCCGTCGAGCACGTACAGGGCCGCGCTGCCGCCGCGGGCCGCCCACTGCACCTGGACCTTGATCGGCCCCATGCCCGACGGCACCGACAACTCCTGGAAACCACCCGCCGGCGCCTGCCGGACGGGTGCGTGGACCGGCGCCGAGGTGGCCGCCGCCGCGCCGCACCACGACATGAGCAGGGCCGTCGCCACGACGGCACCGCTCCTGCTCAGCCATCCGCGCCGTCTCCCAGATCGCGCCACCCCGTGTACCTCCTCGCTGCTGCCCCGGCAAGATACCGAAGTCCCGAATTCGGTTGCTGCCCAGAATAAGTTGCGAGAGGCTCCCGGCCACGGCCGGGAATACCGGGATAGAGCTGGTGCGGGGAATATCAGCACAGAGAGCTGGTGCGGGGAATATCGGGACAGAGAGCTGGTGCGGGGAATACCGGGACAGCGTGCCGGTGCGGGGAATACCGGGACAGCGTGCCGGTGCCGGGAAACCAGGACACAGAGCTGGTACCGGGATACCGGGACACAGAGCTGGCGCCGGGAAACCAGGACACAGGGCGCCGGGAAACGGTGGCGGCGACGGGGCGTTCAGCGTGCCCGCTGGTCCAGCAGGGACAGGGCGATGTCGCGGGCGTGGGTGATCGGGCTCGGGGCGACCTGCATGCCGTGGCAGACCAGGGCGCCCTCGTGGAGCAGTGACATGGTGTCGGCGACGGTCTGCGGCTGGTCGGCGCCCGCCTGCTCGGCGAGCGTGCGGAACAGCTCGCGCATCCATTGTTTCTGCGCCACGGTCACCGCGTAGCCGGGATGGTCGGCGGGCAGTTCGGCATGCGCCCTGATCATGCTGCAGCCCTTGGCGCTGTGGGCGCGCATCCATTCGTCGGATGCGTCGAAGACCGCGGTCAGCCGTGCCCGCGGATCCTCCGGTGCCGCGGCGAGGCGCCGCCGCAGTTGTGCACGCCAGTCGGCATCGCGGGCACGCAGGTACTCGGCCACGAGGCGTTCCTTCGAACCGAACCGGTCGTAGAGCGTGCGCTTCGTGACACCCGATTCGGCGGCGATCCGGTCGACGCCGCCGGCGGTGATACCGTCGTCGTAGAACAACCGCGACGCGGTGGCGAGGATGTGCCGCGCCGTAGGCGTCCGGATACAGTCGCCGCGCATCGCTGGCCGACAAGCGGACCGACCGGCTCGACAGGATCCGATAGGACGGGGACAGCAGGCTGCGGACGGCGTCGATGTCGGCATGTGCATCGGCCATTTGTGCTGTGCGCAGGCCGGTTTCGCCTTTGCTGCGCCGGTAGGCGTCTTCGACGACGGTGCGTGCGTCGCCCCATGGGTCGAGTGGCATGCCCATGGTGTAGATG
>NZ_JARWQD010000187.1 GCF_029869545.1 Nocardia wallacei
GCCCCCGCGACGGCTTGGGCGACTGTAACTTATCCCGCCAAAAAGCACGCGGGTAACTATGGCTGGAGTTCCCACGCCGGTAACGATGGCGCTCAGACGCCCCACCTCTGGTGGGCCGTCTTGCATTTCGGGATGTCCGCCCTTTGTCATTCCGGCATGCTTTTGGCCGGAATCCGCCTATGGAATGTCCTGCGCACCAATAGTTCAGAGGCCGGGCATCCGTAGTTAACCGGGCGGTTGCCCGTGGCCGTCAAGCTGCAGCCGTGCGATCTCGGCCCTGGACCGACTACGCGCTGTTCGTGGTGCTGGTCGCGCCGAATCTGGTGTTGCTCGGGCTGTTCGTCTTCCGGCCGCTGGGCGACACCATCCTGATGTCGTTCACCGATCGGAACCTCTCCGATCCGGCCTCGGACTTTGTCGGCCTCGCGAACTACCGGGAGTGGTGGGGGCGCGGCGATTCCTGGCAGATCGTCACCAACACCGCCGTGTTCACGCTGGCCGCCGTGGTCGGCAGCCTGGCGCTGGGTCTGGCGCTGGCGCTGCTGCTGCATCGGAAGCTGTTCGGCCGCACCGCGATCCGGTCGGTGATCTTCGCACCGGTCGTGATCTCCGGCGCCGCGGTCGGGGTGGCGTTCCAATTCCTCTTCGATCCCGGCTTCGGCCTGGTGCAGGATGTGCTGCGGCGCCTCGGCGTGACGAATGTGCCGGACTTCTACCAGAATTCGCACTGGGCGCTGTTCATGGTCTCGGTCGCCTACATCTGGAAGAACCTCGGCTTCACCTTCGTGCTGTATCTGGCCGCGCTGCAGGGCATCCGGCGCGAGCTGATCGAGGCGGCCGCGATAGACGGCGCGAGCCACCGGGTTACGGTCACCCGGGTGCTGCTGCCGCAGTTGCGGCCGACCACCGTCTTCCTCTCGATCACGGTGACGCTGAACTCGCTGCAGGCCTTCGACCTCATCAATGTGATGACGCGCGGCGGGCCGGTGGGCACCGGCACCACCACGCTGGCCTACCAGGTCTATCTGGAATCCTTCCGCAATTCCCGGGCCGGGTACGGCGCCGCGGTGGCCACCGTCCTGTTCGTGGTGCTGCTGATCGTGACGCTGGTTCAGATCCGGGCCATGGATCGAGGTGAACGGTGAGTACGAGGCGGCGGCGCGTGGCCGCCCTGTCCGGCTATGCGGCGATGGTGTGCGTGCTGATCATCGTCGGGGTGCCGCTGTTCTGGGTGCTCGTCACTTCCTTCAAGGGCCGTCCGGACATCTACACCCAGCCCGCGGTGTGGTGGCCGCACAGCTGGCATCCGGGCAACTACGCGGAAGCCACGACCGCACAACCCTTCTGGACCTTCCTGCGGAACTCGCTGATCGTCACCGCGATCGTCGCCGCGGTGAAGTTCGTGCTCGGCCTCCTCGGCGCCTACGGGCTGGTGTTCCTGCGCTTTCCCGGTAAGAACCTCGTCTTCCCGGTGATCGTCGCCGCGCTGCTGGTGCCCAACCAGGTCACCGTGATCTCCAACTACGCGCTGATCGAGCAGCTCGGCTGGCGAAATACCCTGCAGGGCATCATCGTTCCGCTGTGCGGGGTCGCCTTCGGCACGTTCCTGCTGCGCAATCACTTCCTGTCGCTGCCCGCGGAGGTGATCGACGCGGCGCGGATCGACGGTGCCGGGCGATGGCAGCTGCTCACCAGGATCGTGGTGCCGATGTCGGGGCCGACGATCCTGGCCTTCGCGGTGGTCACCCTCGTCAACGAGTGGAACGAATACCTGTGGCCGTTCCTGATGGCCGACGAGGCCCGCGCCGCCACGCTGCCCGTCGGCCTGACCATGGTGCAGCAGGCCGAGAACCCCTCGTTCACCAACTGGGGACCGGTGATGGCCGCGACCGTGCTCACGATGCTGCCGATCCTGGTGGTCTTCCTGATCCTGCAGCGGCACATGATCAACGGCCTCACCTCGGTCGCGGCGGGAATGACATACCACCGATGAATCCGCACCGGCTCGGTCGTCTGTATCGGAGAACGATCGACTGCGTACCGGACGGGTCCGCGGCGTAAGTCCTCGGTCGGCCCCGCCGACCGGCTCGAACCGGAGGTGCATCGGTGACGGATGTCGTTACTCGCGAGGGCCTGTGGGCCATGGCGCACGCCGAACGGGCCGCCCTGGCCGACGATCTCGCGGGCCTGGACGACACACAGTGGACCCGGCGAACGCTGTGCGGGCAGTGGACCGTCGAGGAGGTCGTCGCCCATCTCACCGCGGCGGCGAGCATCGGCCGGATGCGGTGGCTGGCCAGCGTGCTGGGCGCCCGCTTCGACTTCGACCTGCACAACAGCCGGCGCCTGGCCGAGCACCGCGGCGCCACCCCCGCGGAAACCCTCGCACGCTTCCGGGCGGTCCTCACGAGCACCACGGCGGCCTCCGGCCACACTCCGGCCTGGCTCGGCGAGGTCGTGGTCCACGCCCAGGACATCCGCCGCCCGCTCGGACTGCCGCGCACCCCGTCGGTCGCGGCGGCCACCGAGGTGGCGCACTTCTTCGCCGCCCGGGACTTCACCGTGCGCAGTCGCAGCGCGATCGAGGGCCTGCGGCTCGAGGCGACCGACGGCCCGTTCGCCGTCGGGGCGGGTCCGTCGGTGCGGGGCACGACGATCGCGCTGACCATGGCCATGGCGGGCAGGCTCGCCTACTGCGACCTCACCGGCCCCGGCGTCTGCACCCTGCGCGCACGGTGTGCTCCCGCCGCCTGACCGACATCGGAACTACCAGATCCGCACGCGCTCGGCCGGATCCAGGTAGAGCGCGTCGCCCTCGTGCACGTCGAAGGCCTCGTGGAAGCCGTCCAGATTGCGGACCACGCCGTTGCAGCGGAACTCCGGCGGCGAGTGCGGGTCCACCGCGAGCCGCCGGATCGCCTCCTCCCTGCGGGATTTGGACCGCCACACCTGCGCCCAGCCGAAGAACACCCGCTGCAGACCGGTGAGCCCGTCGATGGTCGGCGACTCGGCGCCGTCGAGGGCAATCTTGTAGGCCTGCAGGGCGATCGAGAGCCCACCGAGATCGCCGATGTTCTCGCCGATCGTGAATTCGCCGTTCACCGTGTGGTTGTCGGGCAGGTCCGCGGGGGAGAACCGGTCGTACTGATCGATCAGCGCCCGGGTCCGCTTGCCGAATTCGGCGCGGTCGGCGTCGGTCCACCAGTCGACCATATTGCCATCGCCGTCGTACTTGCTGCCCTGATCGTCGAAACCATGGCCGATCTCGTGGCCGATCACCGCGCCGATACCGCCGTAGTTGGCGGCGTCGTCGGCGTTCATGTCGAAGAACGGCGGCTGCAGGATCGCCGCGGGGAAGACGATCTCGTTCATGCCCGGGTTGTAGTAGGCGTTCACCGTCTGCGGCGTCATGAACCACTCGTCGCGATCGACCGGTCCGCCGAGCTTGTTCAGGTCGCGGTCGTGTTCGGCGGCATATCCGCTGCGGTAGTTGCCGACCAGGTCGGCCGGGTCGATCCGCACCGCCGAGTAGTCGCGCCAGCGGTCCGGGTAGCCGATCTTCGGGGTGAACTTCTCCAGCTTGGCCAGCGCCGCCTGCCTGGTCTCGGGCCCCATCCAGTCCAGTTCGGCGATATTGCGGCGGTATGCCTCGGTGAGATTGGCCACCAGCTGCTGCATGCGCTGCTTGGCCTCGGGCGGAAAGTGTTGCGCCACATAAAGTTTCCCGACCGCCTCGCCGAGCAGCTCCTGCACCAGCGATACGCCGCGCTTCCAGCGCTCGCGATTCTCCTGGGTACCGGACAGCGTGCGGCCGTAGAAGTCGAAATTCTCGTCGACCAGCGCCGCGGTCAGATAGGCGGCGCGCGCCCGCAGCACCCGCCAGGACGCCCACGCCCGCCAGTCGTCGAGCGACTCCGACGCCCACAGCTGGGCGAAGGTGCGCACGTAATCCGGCTGGCGCACCACGATTTCGGCGAACAGCTCCGGGCCCGTCCGGTCCACACCCGCGGCCGTCGCCGAAGTCCAAGCGGCCCAGTCGAATTCCGGGTTCTCGGCGGCCAGCGCATCGAAAGTGGTGAGGTTGTAGCTCAATTCGGCATCGCGACGGCGCACCACGTCCCAGTGCCCGGCCGCCAGCTTGCGCTCCAGCTCGAATACCCGCTCGGGGTCGTGATCGATACCGGCGAGGGCGAACATGCGCCCGATGTGCTCGACGTATTCGGTCCGGATCTCGGCGTAGTCGTCGCCGCGGTAGTAGGACTCGTCGGGCAGGCCGAGGCCGGACTGGGTGAGCTGCACCAGGTAGCGCTGCGAGTTCTTGTCGTCGGTGTCGACGTAGAACGCCAGCGCGCCGCCGACGCCGGTGCGCTGCAGCCTGCCCAGCAGCGCCGCGAACTCGGTGCGATCGGTCACATCGCGGACCGCCGCCAGCTCGTCGGCGATCGGGGTCAGACCGGCGGCCTCCACCGCGGCCTCGTCCATGAAGCTGGTGAACAGGTCCCCGATTTTGCGCTCTTCGCTGCCGGGCGCGGCAGCGGAGCCCGCGGCGTCCTGGATGATCCGCTGGACGTCGAGTTCCGCCTGGTCGTACAGCGTCCGGAAGGCACCGTCGACGGCGCGGTCGGCCGGTATCTCGGCGGTCTCCAGCCACTTCCCGTTGACGTGCGCGAACAGGTCGTCCTGCACCCGCACAGCGTCGTCGCGATAGGTCAGATCGATACCGGAGGGAGTCGTCACGTCGGAAGTCACGATCTCCAGTATGCCGACGCGCCCGAGTGGTCGCCGAGGGCGCGCAGCCTCCCGTTTCCCGGAGCGAACTACGCGGGCACAGCGACCCGGTCGAACTCCCCGTCGCGGGCCCCGGCGAGGAATGCGTCCCACTCGCCTCGGGTGAAGTCGAGGACGGTATCGCCGCGACGCAGGCGGGCGCTGCCGTCGCCGGAGACCTCCGCGACCAACGCTCCGGCGCTGCCGGTTGGCCCCGGCACGGCGTCGAGGAAGGACATCCATTCGCTCGCGGTGACGGTGATGACGGGCTCGTCTTCGGGGCGATGGGCCGGATTGCGCCGGAACTTGCTGTCTCGGATGAGCACCGCATCGCCGTCGAACCGGACCTCGACACACTGATTCCCGTTGTTGGTGCGGGTCGACGTGAACCAGCCGGTGGTCTCCGGCCGGTACCTGGCGGTTGACATGCGCAGGATTTTACACGCGCGCATGCTTTCTGATCAGCGCCAATGATTCACTGCGACTGAGGGATTGGTCGAGCGCGCGCACATAGGCGAACGCCAGATCGCGGACCTGCTCCGGGTTGTCGACGGCACCGCCGAATACCGCGCTCTCCGCCCAGGCGAAGGTCGGCAGGCTCTCGCCCGCGAAGTCGAGCAGATGGAAGCTGGAGCCGCCGAGGACCGCGCCCGCCGGGGCGCTGAACGGGATCACCCGCATCTCCACGGAGTCGAGCTCCTCGAGCACGTCCGCCAGATACTCCAGCTGGCCCCGCAGCACCTTCGGCCCGCCGATCTGCTGTAGCAGCGTCGCCTCGCTCATCACCGCGGTCAGCTCCACCCGGTCGGGGCCGCGCAGCCGCTGCTGGCGCCGCATCCGCACCGCCACCAGCTGTTCCACCTGCACCGGCCGGATCATCACGTCGGCACTGATCAGCGCGCGGGCGTAATCCTCGGTCTGCAGCAGGCCGGGCACCACCAGGCTGTCGTAGCTGCGGATGTATTCGGCGCCGTACTCCATGCCGTAGTAGCGCTGCAGCTCCAGGCCGATCAGCGCCGACGACTTGGCCCACCAGCCGCGGTCCTTGCTGGCGGCCAGCAGCTGTAACAGCTCGCCGCGCTCCTCGTCGTTGACCTCCAGCAGATCCAGCACGGGGCCGATCGTGTTGAGGGTGAGCACGCGCCGGCCCTTCTCGACGTGCGACCAGTTCGCGGGGGTGAAGCCGACCCGCTTGGCGAAGGTGGCCGAATCGAATCCGCGTTGTTCACGCAGCTCACGCAGGCGCAGGACCAATTCCCATCGGGCGACCGTCGGGGACAGGGGTGCCATGGGAGGAGATAGTACGCCGCGGGACTCGCGGGCGTATGACTATTGTCATTTTGATTGCGCGGCGATACGGTCTGCCTATGAGCCAGGTTCCGCGCCCGGATCCGGCGGCCTACGCCACCACCCAGGAGGCCCTCGCGCGCTGCCGCCGCTATCGCAAGGAACACGGGCTCTACGGCATCGTCGAACCCTCGCTGGGCCGGATCATGCTCGAGGTGGGCGCGATCGGGGCCATCACCATGCCGACCGCCCTGGGCGGCCGCGTGCGCGAACACCTCTCGGCCGGGCGCCGGCGCGGCCCGATCATCGGACACCCGCGGTCGGCACGCTGGACCTTCCTCACCGGGCCCACCGACTCCTCGATCCAGGACATGACGGTGCTGGCGGAGCTGCTGCATCAAGGCACCTCACTCGCCCTGCCGGGCACCCGCATCGTGCTGCCGTCCCCGGCCGACGAACGCACCGGCTACCGGGTGTGGATCGATTCGCCCGAGGGCGATTTCCGCCCCGAGCCGGGCGAGGTCATCAGCGCGCTCAACGCGGCGGCTCGGGCGTGAGCGTGACGCTCAGCTTGTTCTCCAGCGTGTCGCGGAAGTTGTCCTCGCACTGCTGAATCCTGGCCTGGTCGTTGCCCGCGTCGCGGATGCAGTCCAGATAGTCCTGGCCGCCGTGATCGACGAAGAAGCTGTAGCCGACGATCGCCTCGGCGACCGCACCGGCCAGCGCCAGCACGCCCAGCACGATGCCCGCGACGGCCATGCCGAACCCGCCCGCGGTCCCGCGGCGCGCCTTCACCGCCGCGATGATGCCGAACAGCAGCGCGAACGGCCCGAGGATCACCGCGCCGAAGAAGACGAGCAGGCCCAGCACGGCGAGAATGCCCAGCACCAGCGCGGTGACGGCCAGGCCCTTGCGCTTCGGCGACTCCTGCCAGTACTGCTCGCCCGGGTGATTGCCGGGCGGGGGCGGATAGTCGCCCGACGGCGGCGGGGGATACCCGCCGGGCGGGGGCTGGTACTGCCCGGGCGGGGGGTATTGACCGGGCGGCGGATACTCCGACATGCCTGTCCTCTCGTTCACCCGGCCTGAAATGCCGGGTTCGGGCGCACTGGAATGTTATTGCGCCCCGAGCCGCGCGTGCATCTCCCACACCAGGATCTCCGCCGGTGACTTCGCGATCACCCGCTGACCCCCGCTGCGCGTCAGCCGCACCGCGTCGCCCTCGTACAGGACCCCGACGCCCTCCAGGTCGACCTCGCCGCGGGCGACGAAGAGATGCAGGTAGGGAGCCTCGGGAAGGTGTACCGCCGGGCCCTCGCCCGGCCCGGGCATGCGGGCGACATGGAGGGCGGAATGGCTGCTGTTGATGGCGATCGCGGTGGTGTCCCGGTAGCGCGGCAGGCCCGCGGCCACCGTCACCAAGCCGCCGCGCGCCAGCTCGTCGTCGACCTCCAGCTGCTGGTAGCCGGGGGTCAGGCCGGACTCGTCGGGCACCACCCACATCTGCACGAAGTGCACGGGTTCGGTGTGCTCGGCGGTTCCGCCCTGCTCCGGTGCCAGCCGCCACGCGTCGTTCTTCTCCGAATGCAGGATTCCGGTGCCCGCGCTCATCCGCTGCGCCAGGCCCGGATAGATCACGCCGCTGTGCCCGAGCGAGTCCTGATGTACCAGCGCGCCGCCGAGCACCCAGGTGACGATCTCCATATCCCGATGGGGGTGGGTGTCGAAACCCTGATCGGGCGCGACAATGTCCTCGTTATTCACCAGCAACAGGCCGTGGTGGGTGTTTTCGGGGTCATAGTGCTCACCGAAAGAGAAAGAGTGCTTCGAATCCAGCCATGCCACACGAGTTTTCATGCGGTCGCCGCCGCGATGCACATCGATGTGTGGTGTCGTGAGTATGGACACCGTGGTCCTCCTCTCCGGCCGAGCACCGATCACCTTTCAGGGTAGGAGCACATCACGAACCGGACCCTGAATTCCCCGTAAATTCTACCGTGCGGCGGCACCGCCCCCGGGTGCCGCGACGACCGCCGCGACCACGGTAAGCTCCGGGGCGGCCGGGCGGACGACCGCAAATGTTCGGCGCTCGCCCCGTACCACCGGGCGCACCGCGTGAACGGGCACGACCGTATCATGGTGTGCCGCAACCCGAACCGGAGGTGAATCGCCGATGCGACCCGAGGTGTTCGCGGGCCTCGAGCACGAACTCCGGGAGCAGGCCCGCACCGACGGCATCGAGGACTTCGTGGTCGGCGTAGCGGTGTTCCGCAACCGAAAGCTGCTGGTAGTACGGCGTGTCGCCGATGATTGGCAGGGCGGTATGTACGAACTTCCCGGCGGCGGGGTGGAATCCGGTGAATCCTTCGCCGACTGCGTGGCGCGGGAACTGTTCGAGGAGACGGGGTTACGGCTGCGGCGCATCATCGATGTGGTCGGCGGCTTCGACTACGCCACCCGGACCAAGGCGCGGGTCCGCAAGTACAGCTTCGTGGTGGAGGCGGAGCCGGGCGAGGTCTCGCTGGCTCCGGGCGAACACGACGAATTCCGCTGGATCGATGAGCAGTCGCTGGTGGGGCTGCCGATGGCGCCCGATATGCGCGAGACGGTCTACACCCTGGTGACCGCGAACAGCGGGCACTGAACCATGACGGATCGACGGCTCACCGCCGTGCGCGCGGCGCTGGCCGCCATCGCCCGCAGTCCCGGCATGCTGCGGCTGGCGCTGGTGCGCTTCGCCGGGCAGTTCGGCGACGGCATGTTCCAGGCTGCGCTGTCGGGTGCGATCCTGTTCAATCCGGAGCGGGCCACCGACCCCCTGGCCATCGCCGCCGGATTCACCGTGCTGCTGCTGCCGTATTCGGTGATCGGCCCGTTCGCCGGCGCGCTGCTGGATCGCTGGGATCGGCGCGCGGTCCTGCTGGTGGCGAATCTGTTGCGCGGGGTGTTGATCGCGGTGACGGCCGTCGGGCTGCTGGCCGGAATTCCGGACACCCCGCTGCTGCTGTTGGCGCTCGCGGTGGTCGGCATCAGCAGATTCGTCTCGGCCGGGGTGGGGGCCGCGCTGCCGCGGGTGCTCGAGCAGCGCTGGCTGGTCCCGATGAATTCGGTGCTCGCGACGGCGGCCTCGGGATGTGCGGGGCTGGGAGCCGCCGCCGCGGTGACGATCATCGGCGCCATCGGGGCCGGGGACTTCGGCTCCGCGGTGGCGGTGGCCGCCAGTGCCTCCGGATCGGTGGCCGGTGCGCTCGCGGCCGCCGGGTTCCGTCGCCATCAGCTCGGACCGCAGTGGCGCGAGTCCGCGACACCGGGACCGGGACAGCCGAATACGGGCGGCTCGGCCGTGGCGCTCGAGCAGAGCTCCGTGCACGCCGTGCTGACCGGCCTGCGCACCGGCGCGCGGGCGGTGTGGGAATCGCGCGAATGCACCACGGCCATGATCGGGATCGGCGTGCACCGGATCGTGTTCGGGGCCAACACGCTGCTGATGGTGCTGGTACTGCGGCGATCGCAGGCCGAGGGCGTGTCGCTGAGCAGCGGGCTGGTCGGATTCGGCGTGGCGATCGCGGCCGCCGCCTCCGGCATGCTGGTCGCCGCGCTGGTCGCGCCGCTGCTGATCCCGCGGCTGGGCCGCCCGCGCACCGTACTGGTGGGCCTGGCCACCGCCGTGGCGGTGCAGCTGACGCTGGTCACGCCCATCACCGTGGCCACCGGCGCGGCCGAGCACCGGGCCCATCACCTGCTGCTGGCGGGCGCCTTCCTGCTGGGCCTGGCGGGGCAGACCATCAAACTCACCGGCGACGCCACCCTGCAGATCGATATCGACGATGCCCGGCGCGGCCAGGTGTTCGCCCTGCAGGACACCGTCTTCAACATCACGTTCGTGCTGGCCATCGCGGTGACGGCGCTGGTGATCCCGGACGACGGGCGGTCGCCGGGGGTGGTGCTGGCCGGGGCGGTGGTCTACGCGGTGGGCATCGCGGCCGTGGCGGTCAATGCCCGGCGGCACACCGTCATTCGATGACCGGCCGGATCTCCTGATTCCAGACGCCCTCGCCGCCGGGGTCGGTGAAGAAGCTGTCGAGGATGCCGTCGTCGTCGAGGTCGAGGGCGGCTATCTCGGCGATACCGTCGCCGTCGGAATCCCATAGCGCGTCGTCGGCCAGGCCGTCGCCGTCGAAATCGAGTGCCACGGCGTCGAAAACTCCGGTGCCGGACAGATCCAGGTCGGCCGGGGAGGACCAGGCGTTGCGGACGCCGGCGCCGGTGCCGAAGACGTACTCGATCTCGGTCATACCCCTTGGACGCGGCCGATCGTTGCCAGGTTCCCGCCGCGCCATGCTGCCGTCGGGCAAATCGGTCGGTTAGATTGGACGGGCTGTGCTCGGCCCCAGCGACTGTGGCGGCCGATTGTGCGATGTCACCGCACCGCGAGCGGTACCGAGGAGAACAGAGTGAGCATGAGGTTGCTGGCGTTTGGTCCGGGTGAGCGGTCGCTCGCCGCACGTCACCTCACCCGCGGTACTCGGTAACGGCGGCCGCGACGTGTCTCGCCTCGAATACGGCTGGGTACCTGCCCTTTTCGGTGTGCTGGCGGCCGCGGTGACCATCGCCGCACCCGCCGGTGCCGCACCCGCGCCCTGGGCGCCCCCGCCCGTGAACGCCTGTGGCGAAACGGGTTTCGACCCGCTGGCGCGCGAACCGGATCCGAACGCGCCGCCGCCGCCCGTGCTGCCGCCGAATATCGATATTCCGGTCCCGTATCCGGAGTTCGTCCCGGTCCCGGTGCCGGGACCGCAGCCGGACAACACGCGCATCGACTCCCAGCCGCTGCCGCCGGATCCGTGCCAGAACCCGTGCCCGGACATCCGGGACACCCCGAAACCGGAGCCCGCCCAGGAGCCTTCCGGCCCAGGCGATTCCGGGGAGGGTTCGTCGGGATCGGGGTCGTCGGGATCGGGCTCCGGCAGCGGCTCGGGATCGGGTTCGTCCGGCTCGGGATCGGGACCGCTCAATCTGCCCACCATCCGGATCAAACCCGAACCCGAACCGATTCCGATCCCGGTGCCGGGCGGCGAGCCGCCCGCACCGCAGACCCCGCCGCCGCCGGTCGTGCATCCGGCGCAGCCGGGACCGATCGTGGCGCCGGTGGCACCGCGCCGAGTGGAATCGGTGGAGCTGGTGAATCAGGTGACCGGCCACGGCTCGACCAACCGCACCGATATGCGCTGGCAGGTCGACGGCACCGACCTGGGCATCATGTGGGAGACCAAGCCCGGCGAGGTGGCCGTGCTGTTCGGCGACACCTTCGGCAAGGGCTGGGTGCCCGGCGGAGCCGGTGGCGCGGGCCAGGACTGGCGCAGCAACGTGATGGGCTACAGCACCGAGCGCGACCTGTCCAAGGGGCTGGTCATCGACTCGATGGTGCAGGACAGCCGCTGCCACGCCGCCGAACTGCTCGACAGCCGCAAGATCAAGAATTTCGAGACCACCGTCATCCCGACCTCCGGCTTCGCGCTCGGCGAGCGGCAGTACATGAGCTACATGTCGGTCAACCACTGGGATCGCATCCCCGGCATGTGGTGGACCAACAACGGCGGCCTGGCCTACTCCGACGACAACGGCCGCACCTGGGTCAAGGACCAGTACGCCAAGTGGGACAACATGTTCGGCCTGCATCGGTTCCAGGTCACGACCATGGTTCCGCAGGGCGACTACGTCTACATGTTCGGCACGCCCAACGGCCGCATCGGCATCATCGGGCTCGCCCGGGTGCCCAAGAAGGATGTGCTGAACAAGAGCGCCTATCAGTACTGGGTGAACGGGACCTGGGCGCCCGCCGCCGAAAACGACGCCACCCCTGTGCTTCCCGGCATCGCCGGTGAGATCTCGGTCCGCTACGACGAGGCCACCGAGCAGTGGCAGATGGTGTACCTGGACCCGGCCCGGCAGACCATCGTGCTGCGCACAGCGGCCGAACCGCAGGGCATCTGGACCGACGGCGTCCCCCTGCTCAGTACCAACGACTATCCGAAGAGCTACGGCGGCTTCATCCACCCGTGGTCGACCGGCCGCGACCTGTACTTCACCATCTCGGCCTGGGACAGCTACAACGTCTACCTCATGCACGCCAGATTGGACGAGCCCCGCTAACTCCGCCAACCACCGCGATCCCGGTACGCCCTCCAACTATAAATTCCCGGCACGCCCACCAACCATGAAT
>NZ_JARWQD010000188.1 GCF_029869545.1 Nocardia wallacei
CGCCCCCCCTCTTCGATGAGGGTCTCCACGATCTGATGCTCGGGCACGGTCTTGATGACCTCGCCCTTGACGAAGATCTGGCCCTTGCCGTTACCCGAGGCGACGCCGAGGTCGGCCTCGCGGGCCTCGCCCGGGCCGTTCACCACGCACCCCATCACGGCGACGCGCAGCGGCACCTCCATGCCCTCCAGGCCCGCGGTGACCTCGTTGGCCAGGGTGTACACATCGACCTGCGCGCGCCCGCACGACGGGCACGACACGATCTCGAGCTTGCGCGGGCGCAGGTTCAGCGACTGCAGGATCTGGCCGCCGACCTTCACCTCTTCGACGGGCGGGGCGGACAGCGAGACGCGGATCGTATCGCCGATGCCCTGCGACAGCAGCGCGCCGAAGGCCGTCGCCGACTTGATGGTGCCCTGGAACGCCGGACCGGCCTCGGTGACGCCCAGGTGCAGCGGATAGTCGCACTGCGCGGCCAGCTGGCGGTAGGCCTCGACCATGATCACCGGGTCGTTGTGCTTGACCGAGATCTTGATGTCGCCGAAGCCGTGCTCCTCGAACAGGCCCGCCTCCCACAGCGCCGACTCCACCAGCGCCTCCGGCGTCGCCTTGCCGTACTTCTCCATCATCCGCTTGTCGAGCGAGCCCGCGTTGACGCCGATGCGGATCGGGATGCCCGCCGCCCCGGCCGCCTTCGCGACCTCCTTGACGCGGCCGTCGAACTCCTTGATGTTGCCCGGGTTCACGCGCACGGCCGCGCATCCGGCATCGATCGCGGCGAAGATGTAGCGCGGCTGGAAGTGGATATCGGCGATGACCGGGATCGGGGACTTCTTCGCGATCGCGGCCAGCGCGTCGGCGTCCTCCTGGCGCGGGCACGCCACCCGCACGATGTCGCAGCCGGACGCGGTCAGCTCCGCGATCTGCTGCAGCGTGGAATTCACGTCGTGGGTCTTGGTGGTCGTCATCGACTGCACCGACACGGGGAAGTCACTGCCGACCCCGACCTTGCCCACCTGTAGTTGGCGAGTCTTGCGCCGGGGTGCGAGGACGGCCGCGGGCCCCGTCGGCATCCCCAATGCGATGGCACTACTCACGTTCGGTTGCCTACTTTCGTGCTTTCGTGTGTGCTCCACCCGTTCGGCCCCCGAGTCTAGTGGTGTTGGCTTACCGGCCGCTGTGAGAGCGCCGACAACGTACCGGATCGGGCGGCGGCGGCCGATATCGGTGATTCGTTGCGACGCGAACGATGGTGTTGTGGAACAGGTTTCGAAGAATTCGGCCGGGCGTGTCGGCGCAGGTCGAACAGGTCGGTCCGGGTTGTGACGCATTACACAGTCGAGTGTGGCAGGCCGGGTGGCGCGGCGTGATCGTTTGCCCGATCTGTCCGCCGGGTGATGAAATCGCCCCGCCGATGGAACCGATGGCTCCCCCGCCGCGTCGGAACCAGTAGCGGACCGACTCTCCCGGAGGTGGCATGTCCAACAGCGAGCAGGACGCGGCGCGCGCCCGCAACGCCGAGCTGCGCGACCAGATCGACTCGATGCTCGTCACCTACGAGCAGGAGCGCCGGGAGCTGGCCGAGGTGCAGGCCCGGCTGGCCGCGACCACGGCCGAGGCGTGGTCGTCGGACAATCTGGTCCGCGTCGTCAGCAATGTCTCCGGCATCCCGCTCGAGGTGCATCTGACGCCGGAATCGTTCAAGCGCTCCACCCCCGAGCGGCTGGGCCGGTCCATCGCCGAGGCCGCCCAGGCCGCCGCCCGCGCCGCCGCCGAACTGTCCGAACAGGCCATCGCCCCCCTGCAGGGCCTCGCCGACCAACTCCCCGACCTCCCCGACATCGTCCCCGGCGCCCCCAGCCTCAAAGACCTGAGGCACTCGATGGTCCCCGAGCCCACCGAGTCCACACCCCCACCCCCACCGATGGACGACGAGGAAGAGGACGACTACTACCGCAACCGTTCCTATCTGGACGACCGCCGCTGACCCGAACGCCGCAGGAGCCCAATGCGATTGTCGATGGCGGCCGAACTGCCCACCGATCCGGGCACGGCGATCGCCTTGCAGGACCGCCTGCGCGAGCTGGTGGATCCGACCGATCCGCGGCCACCCGATTTCCGGACGGTCGCGGGTCTCGACTCCGCCTATGACGAGGGCGGAAATGTCGTTGCGGCCGTGGTAGTTCTGGACGCTGCGACGCTCGAACCCCTGGACACCGCCACCGCCCGAGGCACGACAAGCTTCCCCTACATCCCCGGCCTCCTCGCCTTCCGCGAACTCCCCACCACCCTCGCCGCTCTCGAAAAGCTCGGCACCACACCGGATCTGCTGGTCTGCGATGGTCAGGGCATCGCGCATCCACGCCGATTCGGGCTGGCATGCCACATCGGCCTGCTCACCGGGCTGCCGACCTTCGGCGTCGCCAAGAACCTCCTGGGCGAATCCGACCAGCCCGGCCCGGAACGCGGCTCGGTCACCGACATCACGCTGGACGGCGAAGTAGTCGGCCGCACCGTTCGAACCCAGACCGGAATCAAACCCGTCTACGTATCCGTCGGCCACAGAATAGATCTCGATACGGCCTGCACAGCGGTCCTGTCGCTGAGCCCGAACCACCGCCAACCCGAAACAACCCGCCGAGCCGACCGCCTCGCCCGGGCACTGCTGCGCGACGCCGCCTTCTGACCCACCAGGCCCTACCGGTCGCGCTGGGGTTTACGTGGGTTTGTGGGCTACACCCGCGTAGCCGACCATCTGTTTGTCCATCGAGCGCGGGGGGACGATGCCGTCGGGATGCCAGCGGTGGGGTGTTTCGATGCCGGGGTCGACCAGGTTCAGACCGTCGAAGAAGCGGGTGAACTCCTCGCGGTTTCGGGGGCGGAACGTGATGCCGCTGTCGCGGTAGATCTGGATGGCGCGGTCGGCGATATCGGGCGTGAAGTCGCCGGTGATATGCGTCATCACCAGATAGGAGCCGGGCGCGAGCGCGTTCATCAGGGTGTCGACGATGTCGTAGGGGTGTTCGTCGTCATCGATGAAATGCATCAGCGCGATCAGGCTCAGCGCCACCGGGCGTTCGAGATCCAGGATCTCGCGCAATTTCGGCGCGTCGAGAATCGTCTCCGGGGCGCGGACGTCGGCGGGAATGAAACCGGTGCGTCCCTCCGGGGTGCCGACGAGCAATGCCCTGGCGTGCGCGAGCACGATCGGGTCGTTGTCGACGTAGACCACCCTCGCTTCGGGCGCGATCTGCTGCACGGTCTGATGGAGATTCGGCTCGGTGGGAATTCCGGTGCCGATATCGAGGAACTGACGAATGCCCGCCTGCGCGACGAAACGCGCGGCGCGAATCATGAAGTCCCGGTTGGTTCGCGCCGCCCGCCGCACCGACGGAAGCAGCTGTTCGATCTTCTCCACGGCCTCACGGTCGGCGTCGTAATTGTCCTTGCCGCCGAGCATGTAGTCGTACATCCGGGCCGGTTGGGCCTGATCGATACCCAAATCATGCCCAATTCCGTTGTCTTCGTTGGTCATCAGCGTGTTTCCCTCGCGAACAAAGATATTCCTGCGGATCAACGGCGATACACCGGCACCCGGCGGTAGCCGTGCGAGATGAAGCTGGGAACGGCGCCCAACTCCTGCGGCGGGCTCGCCAGCCGTATCCCCGGGTAGCGCGCGAATACCGCGGGCAGCGCGACCGTGGCCTCCAGCCGCGCCAGCGGCGCACCCAGGCAGTGGTGGACGCCGTGACCGAACGACAGATGCTCCTTACCTTCGCGGCTCACGTCGAAGGCCAAGGCGCTGTCACCATGCAGTTTCGGGTCCCGGCCCGCCGCCGAGTACGACGCGAGAATCGCCTGGCCTCGCTCGATCCGCACCTCGCCCACCTCGAGGTCGTCGACGGCATAGCGCAAGGGCAGATATCCCACCGGCGACTCGCAGCGCAGCGTCTCCTCCACGACCTCGGCCCACGACACCCGACCGTCGAGGACCCGCACCTTCTGGTCGGGGTGATCGAGCAGTGCCACGATGGCGTTGCCGATGAGGTTGACCGTGGTCTCGTGGCCCGCGCCGATCATCAGCATCACCGTCTCGACGAGTTCTCGATCGTCGAGGCGCGAGCCGTCCTCGTCGTCCGATGCGGCGATCAGGGCGCTGGTCAGGTCGGCGCCGGGGTCGCGTCGCTTGCGCGCCACGAGTTCGGCCACGATCCGGCCGATCTCGGCGTAGGCCGCCGCCGACTCCTCCGGGGCGAGGGTGGTGTCGAAACCGCTGTCGACGCATGCGCTCAGCGCCGGACGCAGCTCCTCGGGGATGCCCATCAGCTCGCAGAGGACCCGCATCGGCAGCACGTAACAGAACCGTTCACGCAGATCGACCACCTCGCCCGCCGGTACCCGATCGACGGCGTCGAGCAACTCGGCGGCGACCTCCCGGATGTAGGGACGCAGGGAGTTCGTGCGGCGGACGGTGAACGCGGGCGCGACCAGCCGTCGCAGCCTGCGGTGCTCGGCGCCGTAGGCGGTGAGCATGTTGTTGGCGGCCACCCACGGTTTCAACGGCCAATGACGGGGGACCTCACCATTGCGGAAGGCGGGCCAGTGGCGACGCGCGTCCTTGGACACGCGGGGATCGGCGAGCAGCGCCTCGAGCACGGCGGCATCGGTAACCGCCCACGCACGCACCCCACCGGGCAACTCCACCCACGTCGCCGGACCGCGGGAACGCAGACGCTCGACCTCGCCATGGAGGTCGGCAGCGGTCGGATCGAGAACAACGGGCTCGATATCCAACGCCTTCCCCTCCGGCACCCTCTCGTCGGATCGCCCGGATTCGCCACCCGAACGACATTGTCGCCCAACCCTATACCGACCACATGTCTCGCCGCCCTGAACGTTACGAACGACGTCGGTACCGGTGTCACGAGTTCGGCGAGCAGACCGCCCAGGGATCCTCGGCGGTAACAGCCGCCATGCCCGCGGATTCCACCCCCATCGCGTGAAGTGATCGAGATCGCCCGGCGCACAACAACTCCCACCACTGCGTGATACGCATCACAACAACTGCTGCGGAACCGCCCCCGCACGGACTGCGTCTCAATAAACGACACGAATCTCGTGTCGTCTCATAGTGAATTCCGGGAGGGGAAGAGCGATGAAATCTAAACTCACTGCGATAGTTGCGTTCACATTCGGCGCCCTCATGCTGTCGACGGGTGTGGCTTCTGCCGTACATCCGGACGACTGTAAGGCCGGTGGTGGGACTGTGGCCTGGGTGGGCGACCCGGACTACCGCACGCGCACAGCGGTCTGCACATGCAACGGTGGAGCCCACCACGGCGCTGAGGTGGTCGGCAGGATCTGGGTCGCCGAACACATTCCGATCGTTTGCATCGGCGGTGCCGCTTAGGCCTAATGGCAGGATGACCAGCGATAACGAACGTGACCAGTGCCGCGTGACGATCGACGGAGCGGCACCGTCATTGGTGACCGTATTCCGCAGAGCCGTCCGCATCGCCACCGAGCACGGCCGCACCTGGGTCGGTGTCGAGGATCTGCAGGCGGCGCTGTTGTGGCCCGACGGTCCTGCGGCGCAGCCGATGTCGTTGCTCGAAATCTGGTGGCCCCGTGCGGGACAGCCGCGCCGCATCCACCGCGGGATGGACGTCATCACTCCGGCCGATCTGCAAGGCGACCCGATACCTCTGTCCTACAGCGAGTTCCGGGAATTGGTGCGGACGATGGTGCCCGGGCCGACACCAGGTGTCGGCCCGGAGCATCCGGCGAGTGTCGCGTACCGAATCAGCGGACCGCACGCGGCCGAGTACCGGCGACAGCTCGGGGAGCAATAGCGCAGAACGTCAGAACAGCCTGATCGGGTTCACGATGTCGGCGACGAGCGTGAGAAGCATGTAGGCGCCGCCGATCACGACGACGACATAGGTCGCGGGGAGGAGCTTGAGGTAATCGACCGGGGCACCGGGAGGCAGACCACGTCGCCTACGGACCGTATCGCGGATCTTCTCGTAGATCACGACCGCGATATGACCGCCGTCCAGCGGGAGCAGTGGCAGCAGGTTGAACGCACCGAGGAAGAGGTTCAGGCTCACCAACATCACGATGAACACATTCCACAATCCACGTTCGGCGGTTTCGCCGCCGATGCGGCTCGCGCCGTACACGCTCATCGGGGTGTCGATATCGCGTTCACCGCCGGTGACCGCGTCCCAGAGACTCACCACCTTCGACGGCATCTGCGCCAGCGCCTGGGCGGTGCGGACCCCCAAATCGCCGGTGAATGCAGCCGAGGCCGGAATCGCGGCGAGAACGTTGTACTTGACCGGGTCGTAGGCCTGCATCTGGCCGACACCCACCTTGGAAACGACCTGTGGAGTAGTCGAGCGCTCCTTGGTCTGGGGATTCCGCGGATACATCACCGCCGACTCCGGCACAACCGGAATGTCGATGGTCTGCCCGTCCCGCTCCACGGTGTAGGTGATCGTGCCGGTCTTGTTCTGGGTCTTCGCCTGGAAGTCTTCCCAGGTCTTCACAGGCAAGCCGTCGATGGCGGTCACCAGATCCCCGCGCTTCAGCCCGGCTTGCCCCGCCGGGCCCGGTCCGGTGCAATCCTCGAAGCCACCGTCAGGTTTCTCCGTCGACACACACGTGGTACCGCCGATCATGGTGGCGGGGGGTGTTTTCAGGCTGGGCAGCCCCCACCCAACCGCCAGCAGCACGATCAGCAGAAATCCGAGCAGGAAATTCATGGCGATGCCGCCGCTCATCACCAACAGGCGCTTCCAGGTCGCCTGCCGGTACATGGCCCGATCCAGGTCCTTCGGATCGATCTCGTCCAGCGCGGTCATCCCCGCGATATCGCAAAAACCCCCGAGCGGCAGCGCCTTGAGCCCGTATTCGGTCTCGCCGCGGCGGAAAGAAAAGACCTTCGGCCCGAAGCCTATGAAATAGCGGCGCACCTTCATCCCGGTGGCCTGCGCCGTCCACATGTGGCCGCATTCGTGCAGGGCCACCGATACCGTGATGCCGAGCGCGAACAGCACGAACCCGATCGCGAACCCCATGCAGTGTCGAACCCTTCTGCGTCAGTTACCCACGTGCGACTGCGCACGCTGCCGCGCCCACGCATCGGCCGCGAGCACCTCGTCCAAGGTAGCGGGTTCCGCACTCCACCGGTCCGCCGCCTCGACCACACGCGCCACCGTGTGCACGATCTCGGGGAACCGGATGTGCCCGTCGAGGAAGGCCTGCACGGCGATCTCGTTGGCGGCGTTGTAGACCGCCGTCACGCTACCGCCCGCGCGCCCGGCCTGCCGGGCCAGTTCCACCGCCGGGAAGACCTCGTTGTCGACGGGTTCGAATTCCCAGGTGAACGCCGTGCCGAAGTCCAGCGGCGCGAGCACCCCGGGCACGCGGTCCGGCCAGCCCAGCGCCAGCGAGATCGGCAGCTTCATATCGGCCGGACTGGCCTGGGCGATGGTGGATCCGTCGGTGAAGGTGACCATCGAGTGCACGATCGACTGCGGATGCACGGTGACGTCGATCTTGTCGTAGTCGATGCCGAACAGCATGTGCGCCTCGATCAGCTCGAGGCCCTTGTTCACCAGCGATGCCGAATTCAGGGTGTTCATCAGGCCCATCGACCAGGTCGGATGCGCCTTGGCCTCGTCCGGATTCACCGATTCCAGCATCTGCGTGGTCCAACCCCGGAACGGGCCGCCGGACGCGGTGAGCACGAGCCGGTCCACCTCGGCCGCGCGGCCGCCGCGCAGGCACTGCGCCATCGCCGAATGCTCCGAGTCCACGGGCACGATCTGCCCGGGCGCGGCGGCGCGGGTCACCAGCGAGCCGCCCGCCACCAGCGATTCCTTGTTCGCCAGCGCGAGCCGTCGGCCCGACTCCAGCGTGGCCAGCGTCGGTTCCAGGCCCAGCGAACCGACCAGCGCATTGAGCACCACGTCCGCGTCGGTGCGGCGCACCAGCTCGGTCACCGCGGCCGGACCCGCCAGTGGCACACCGAGTTCGGCGGCCGCGGCGGGATCGGCGACGGCGACGTTGGGGGTGCCCGTCGCGCGGATCTGCTCGGCCAGCAGCGCGGTATTGCCGCCGCGCGCGGCGAGCCCGACCACCTGGAACCGCTCGGGATCGGCGGCGATCACCTCCAGCGCCTGTGTGCCAATGGAACCGGTGCTGCCGAGCAGCAGGACTCTCACGATGTCGGACACCCCCTCATTGTTGCGGATGACCGGGCCCGACACCCGGCGACCCCGCTGGCTACGACGGGCAGTCGTATGTCACGATAGGAACGACAGAGTGACCGAACTGATGGGAGCTAACGTGGCCGCCACGGAATTGGAACCCGCCAAGAGCGCCGTCGTCACCAAGGTCGACCCCGCCGAGGTTCCGTCCGCCGCCTGGGGTTGGAGCGGCGAGTCGCGGCGCACCTTCAAGGTCGCCGGTTGGGTGGTCGTGGTGATCCTGCTGGCCATGTTGTTCGAAGGGCCGCAGGGCAGTTCGTCGGGCACCGGCAATATCGGCTACCTGTTCCTGATCGGCTCCGCGCTGGTGCTCGCCGGTGTGCTGATCCGCGACTCGATCCTGAAGAACAAGCCGCGCTAGTCCCGCGCCGTGCGGGGTTCACCGTCCCCCGCGGCGGGTCGGCTTCCTCCGGCCCGGGTGCGCATTCTTTCGTGCGGGGGGCCCGCCGCCGCCCGGCGGTGGGAAGTGCCCCCCGTTGCCTTGGAGTTTGGGCCCGCCCCGCGGGGGG
>NZ_JARWQD010000189.1 GCF_029869545.1 Nocardia wallacei
TACCCACACCTCCCCCGTTGGACCTCCCCTCGACGGGGTGTGGGATTCTACCACCCCGCCTTAAAATATTCCCCTACCCCCCCCCCCATCCGGGGGGGCCCTTCGCCATATCCGGATACGGCCGAAGACCGGATTCACAGACATTTCATAGGTAATGGAAACCTGCGCGAACGGCCTCGGTTGCATGATGGACGGGTAGATCCGGGAACCAGCGAGGCTGCGCAGGAAGGAAAGATGCAGATGGCCGGTCAGGCAACGGCTGGGGTTGCTCCCGCGTCCGGCCCGATCCGTACCGGATGGCGCCGGTTCTGCCTGCCCGTCACCTACGGCTACGCGGCCATGCTGATCGCCGTGGCCGCGGTGCTGGCAGCGCTGGGCGACGCGGCAGAGACCAAGGTGATCCTGCACGCCAGCTCCAACCTGAGCAATCTGCTGGACGGGCGCTTCGGCACGCTCGTCGCCAGCGCCCTCGTGGTCGGCGACGGTGCTGTCGCCGCGCTGGTCATTCCGCTGCTGGTCTGCCTGCTCGCGCTGGCCGAGCTGCGGTTCGGCGCGCTGACCACGATCCGCATCTTCGTCGCCGGTCATGTCGGGGCCACGCTGCTCGTCGCGGCCGGGCTGTGGGTGGCGGTCACGGCGGATTGGGTGTCGATCAGCATTACGACGGCCGAGGACGTCGGCATCAGCTACGGCGCCATGGCGGTGATCGGTGCCTTCGTGGTGCTGGTACCGCAGCGGTGGCGCGCCACCTGGTCGATCACGTGGCTGGCCGTCGCGATCTCCGGCGTGGCGATGGGCCGCACGTTCACCAACGTCGGGCATCTGGTGGCGCTCGGCATCGGCCTGCTGGTCGGCCTGTGGCTGCTGCGAACCCACCGGATCCGCGCACCCGGGCTGACCCGGTTCGAATGTGGACTGCTGGCCGTCGCCACGGCGCTCGGCTACCTGATGCTCGTGGGTTGAGCGGACTGTCGGCCGTCGCCACGGCACTCGGCTGTCCGATGCACGAGCCAATCGCTGGGCGGCGCTCGCACACTGCGCGAATCGCCCGGGAACCTATGCCGGTACGGCCGCGTGGCGGCCGGTCATTACACTCGACCGGTGCGCCTCGTGATTGCTCGCTGTCAGGTCGACTACGTCGGTCGGCTCACCGCCCACCTCCCGATGGCTCGCCGGCTACTGATGATGAAGGCCGACGGTTCGGTGCTGGTGCATTCCGACGGAGGCTCCTACAAGCCGCTGAACTGGATGAGCCCGCCCTGTCGGCTGGAGGAGCGCGACAGCGAAACCGAGGCCGCCAAGCTGTGGGTGGTGACCAATAAGGCGGGCGAGGAACTGCGGATCACCGTCGAGGACATCGAGCACGACTCCGAACACGAGCTGGGCGTGGACCCGGGGCTGGTCAAGGACGGCGTGGAGGCCCATCTGCAGGAACTGCTGGCCGAGCACATCGAAACCCTCGGCCCCGGATACTCGCTCATCCGGCGCGAATACATGACGGCGATCGGGCCGGTGGACATCCTGTGCCGCGACGCCGACGGCGCCACGGTGGCCGTGGAGATCAAGCGCCGCGGCGAGATCGACGGCGTCGAGCAACTGACCCGGTATCTGGAACTGCTGAACCGCGACCCGCTGCTGGCCCCGGTCACCGGCGTCTTCGCCGCGCAGCAGATCAAGCCGCAGGCCAAGACCCTCGCGACCGACCGTGGAATCCGTTGCCTGACACTGGATTACGACGCTCTGCGCGGCACCGAGAGCGACGAGTTCCGGTTGTTCTAGGTCCGAGTATGCCCCGCCGGAAACCGCGTCCCAAGCAGTCGCCGGCGCGGTTCCAGCGCGAACCGCGCCCGCTCGGCGACGTCTTCGGGCGCACCGAGCGCGGACCGGACGGCGAGGAAACCTACGTGGTCCGCACGATCCCCGGCTCCCGCGCGACGAAGACCTATCGCTGCCCGGGCTGCGATCACGAAATCCCGCCCGGCACAGCGCATATCGTCGCCTGGCAGGAGTACGGCGGCGAGGACGACCGCCGTCACTGGCACACCGGCTGCTGGAAGGGCAGACGCACCCGCACCATCACCCGCCGCTGGTCCTGAGCGGGAGAAATAAGGAAGGGGGGCCCCCCGGGGGGGGGGGGGGGGGGGGGGGGGGGGGGGGGGGGGGGGGGGGGGGGGGGGGGGGGGGGGGGGCGGGCGCGGGGG
>NZ_JARWQD010000190.1 GCF_029869545.1 Nocardia wallacei
CTTTCCTCTGTTCGTCGCCTCCGCCCCCGTATTCCTCTGGTCCTCCCCGCGCCACACGTCCTCATCCCGGCCTTCCTTGGACACACCTCCTCATCCCCGGCATGCTTCGCCACACGACCTCTTCCCCGGCATGCTTCGCCACACGACCTCCTCCCCGGCATGCTTCGCCACACGACCTCGTCCCCGGCATGCTTTTGGCCGGGGCCGATCAGTGCGTGAGTACGGCCCGTAACTTCTCCAGCTCGCGTGCGGAAAGACCTTGCGCGCGTAGCCATTCCGCTGCCCCGCCGTGGTCGGCGTGCAGATCTTCCAGAAAGCGGACCATGGTCTCGGGATCGACGGCGAGGATGCCGGTGCCCGCCGCGGGCAGGCCGCGGTAGGAGGGCAGGGCGTCGAGCCGATCCCGGACCCGCCGCATGCGCTCGTTGGTGAGTTCGTAATCGGCGGCGATGGCTTCGGCGGGCACGCCGACGGCGTCCAGGAGCACGGCGGCCAGCACACCGGTGCGGTCCTTGCCCGCGGCGCAGTGGAAGACCACGGCGTGCCGGTCGGAATCGGCCACCAGCCGGGCCGCCGCCACGAGTTCGCCCGCGCTGCCCGCCACCAGCTGGCCGTACAGCTCCACCAGATCCACCCGCGATCTGTCGGGGACCAGGTCGCGCGCGGCCAGCGATGAGTGCGGCGACTTGCGGATCGGCAGGTTCGCCACCCGCACCGGCGCGGCGGCCAGCGGCCCGTAGCCCTCCCGCGCCACCTCGTCGGGCAGCCGCAGATCGATGACCGTGCGCAGCCCGATCGGCCCCAGCAGCGTGGCCAGATCGGACGCGGTGGCGTGCTGCAGCGTGCTGGACCGGTAGACGACGCCGAAACGCGTAGTGCCGCCGCCGATTACGGGAAGCCCGCCCAGATCCCGGACATTGTCGACCGCCTCGAGATCCACCCATCGTCGCGCCGCCGCGGGCCGTCCGGTATCAGTGCGCACGACCGGCCGCCGCCTCCTCGGCCCGGCTCAGCCCGCACAGCCCGATCAGGTCCTCGTGCAGTTCGAACCACACCGTGTGATAGCTGTCCATGACCGGACGCGCCACCCACGCGTGGTCCCCGCCCGCAATGCGTTCGACGGCCAGCTCCAGCCGGTCCCCGTAGCGGTCGAGCCGCGGCGCGAGGGCGGCCAGTCGGCGGACCAGCGGGCGCACCCGCCGATGCAGTTCGGTGAGCCGATCCAGCACGGCCGCATCGTAATCGGCGTCGCCGTGGTCGTTGACCGTCTCCGGATCCCGCATCTGCCAGGCGGTGACGATCTCCTTCAACTCCGCGTTCACCGCGCAGAAGTCCTCGTAGGCCGCGGCGACGGCGGCACCGTCGATGCTCGAACGCTCCTGTGCCAGTTGCCGTTCCAGCTCGACCCGGCCCTCCGGCGTGAGCCGCACCCCGGCCGGGGTGCTCGCGCACAGGCCACGGTCCACCAGTTCGACGCAGCGAGTCTCCATCTCAGGGGTGGCACAACCCAGGCTCGCGGCCGCGGCCTGCGCTGTCACACGGCCCTTCACACCGACCAATCGCAGCAGATCCAGCTCCGTCACCGCGCGCGACCGCCGGTGCGCCACAACCGTTCCCGTGTCCGTGCCGTCGAGCCAGTCGGCCAGCCGCTCGGGCTCGACGTCCGCCCAGCGCGCCAGCCGCCGCACATCGTCGAGGACGTCCGGGTCGACGGCCTGCCCGGCGACCTCCCCCGCCCACACCACACCCGCACCGCCGTCGACAGTGACCGTCCGGCCCGCCAGCGCCGCGACCACCCCGGGCCCGCAGCCGACGACGCACGGGCGCCCGAGTTCGCGGCTCACCAGCGCCGCATGCGAGGTGGCGCCGCCGAGCTCGGTGACCACGGCACGCGCGGCGATCATCCCGTGCAGATCGTCGGGACTGGTGGTGAGCCGGGCCAGGATCACGTCCGCGCCGGCCTGCGCCCGGGCCTCGGCCTCGGCCGGATCGGTGACCACGATGCCGGAAGCCAGTCCGGGACAGGCGGATTCGCCGCGCGCCAGGACCGGTCCCGCGTGGTCGACCGCCGACGGACGCAGCACCGCGCGGATCTGCTCGGCCGTGACGCGTGCCAGGGCCTGCCGCGGTTCCAGCAGCCCCTCCCCGACCATCGCGACCGCGGCCCGCACCGCGGGGGGGGGGGGGGGGGGGGGGGGGGGGGGGGGGGGGGGGGGGGGGGGGGGGGGGGGGGGGCGGGGGGCGGGCGGGTGGTTGGGGGGTGGGGGTGGGGCGGCCGCCCCCGCGCCTCATTCGCGGTCTGGGGGGGGGGCGCGACCGTACCGCGCCGCTTACCCTCGGCATCGCGGCGTTTCGGAGTGGGTCGCCC
>NZ_JARWQD010000191.1 GCF_029869545.1 Nocardia wallacei
CCTGCCCGGCTGGTGGTGTTTTTTTCTGGCTTTTTTTGCTATACTCCACCCGTTTGCGGGGGGGGTGTAGCGGGGCGCGCCGCTTCGGGGGGCCCGGGGCTATGGGGGTCAGCTCGCGCTGGATGGTCCGGATCGCCGCATCGCGGGAGGGAAATCTCGACTGCCCCGTCATGGTTGTATAGTACAACAATTGATAGTTGTATTTACCAACCTTTGGAGCGGATTCGATGACCTCCCACCAGCTCCGGCACGTCGCCGGTCACCTGCTCACACCGCTGCTGATGTGCGTCGGCATGGGCCTGGCCTATCTCGGCGCGTTCCACCAGCCCGAGCCCAACCACCTGAGGGTGGCGGTCGTGGGCGACACCCCGCAGGTGCTGGTGCTGGCGCAGACGATGAAGGACACCGCGGGCGACAAACTCGAGGTCGTCACCCTGCCGACACGCGACGACGCGGTGCATCGGCTGCAGGATCGCGACCTGGCCGGTGCTTACGTCCCCGAGGCGGGACATCCGGAACTGCTCGTGGCCAAGGCCGACTCCGACACCACCGCAATGGCCGTCGAGACCGTCTTCGGCCAGGTCGCCGCGCGGCAGCACGCGCCGCTGACGACCACCGACATCACCACCCACGCCCCCGGCGACCCGACCGGGCAGGGCCTGTTCTTCCTATTGGTGGCGTTGAGCATCGGCTCCTACGGCAGCGTCGCCGCCATCGGCGCGGCCGGTGCGGGCATGAGCATCGGCCTGCGGGCGCTGTGCGGGCTGGTCACCTCGCTGATCGTCAGCGTCATCGGGATCGCCCTGGCCGGGCCCGTCTTCCACATCGTCGACCACGACTACGCCCAGATCTGGGCGATGGGCTGGCTGTATTCGGCGGGCATCCTGACCATCGGCATCGGCCTGCACACCTTCCTGAAGCGCTGGACCACCCTGGCGCTGATGGCGCTGTTCGTGATGCTGAACTTCACCACCTCCGGCGGCGTCTACGGCCCCGCTCTGCAGAACGACTTCTTCGGCGCGCTGCATTCGTTCTGGAACGGCGCCGGATTCGTCGAGGGCGCCCGCAGCCTCCTGTACTTCGACGGCACCGGCCTCACCAGCCGAATCACCAGCCTCACCCTGTGGTTCGCAACAGGCTTGGCCCTCCTGGCCATCGCGGGCATACACGAACGCCGGACGGCCCCGCCGCCCGAGGCAGTCGAGCCCCACGGCCGCACCGCCGAGGAGGAGATGGAGGAGGCGGTCGGAGTCTGACGCCCGCCCCCACCTCGTATTTCCGGCGTGCTTTCGGCCGGAATCAGTAGAAGCGGCGGATGGCGTAGATGTCGAACTCGTTGAGCGGTGTCAGGACGACGCCGACGCCCGGTGAGTGGGCGTTGAGGAGCATGCCACCGCCCGCGTAGATGCCCTCGTGGGAGCCGTCGGTGTTCACCACGACGATGTCGCCGGGCTGGATCGCACCCAGCGGCACCGCGCTGCCCGCCTCGGCCTGCTGCCAGGTCGTGCGGGGTAGCAGGATGCCCACCTGGCGGAATGCCCACAGCGCCAGTCCGGAGCAGTCGTAGGTGTTGGGGCCGGTGGCACCCCACTGATACGGCTTACCGGCCTGGGTCTGCGCGAGGCTCAGCGCGATCTGCGCCCGCGGGCTCGGGATCGGCAGATTCGCCGAGCCGCTCGCGCTGCCGGAGGCGGAGCCGGAGCCCGAACCGGAACTACTGCCGCTGTCCCCGGAACCGGTCGCGGCGGCCACCGGTCCGGCCAGGGCCGAGACCGCCAGCAGGCCGGTCAGCGCGGCGAAGAGGAGCCTGGTGATTCTGTTGCGTGAGGCAGTTGTCGCCATGTCTTGCCCTTCGGTTCGGCACACACCACCCCGACGGCGAGCGTCCGGCGACCACTCAGCACACAGAAACTACTGGGATGACCGCTTCCCCACGGGCATCTCATCCGGACGGCTTGCCTGGCAGTGCGGTTTTCTCAGCTGGATCGAACGGACGAACACACAAGCTCAACTAGACATTCACAGTTGCTGTGACATAGCTGTTCTACCGCAAATCACATGCGCCCCACAAGATCTAATTCTTCCCCCGCACCCCCGGCCCAGGTCAGAGGGCCCGCATCGGCGGGAATCGAGCCGTAATCGCAACATTCGCGGTCGGCTCAGGCCGATTCGAACCGGTGACCACCCGGACGCCGAAACCTACAGTGACTGGCGTGAGTGGACTCGATCATCTGGTGCTGGCGACCCCGCGGCTCGCCGAGACCGTGGCGGACGTGGCACGGCTGACGGGCGTGGAACCCGTGACCGGAGGACAGCACGCGGGGCGCGGCACCCGCAATTACCTGCTGGGCCTGGGGAGCGGCGGCTATCTGGAGATCATCGGCCCGGACGCCGACCAGCCCGTCCCGGCACGGCCGCGGCCGTTCGGCATCGACGATCTGACCGGCCCGAGCCTGGTGACCTGGGCGGTGCGGGTGACCGATATCGAAACGACGCTCGCCGCGGCGCGGGCGGCCGGATTCGATCCGGGCGACGCCGAGGACATGTCCCGGGCGACGCCCGGCGGCGAGGTGCTGCGCTGGCGGCTGACGGGTGGCGGCACGCACGTCGGCGTGCTCCCGTTCCTCATCGACTGGGGCGAAACCCGCCATCCCGCGCAGGACCTCCCGGAGGTCAAACTGCTGTCGCTGACCGCCATCCACCCCGATCCGGAGGCGATTCTGCCTCGGCTGCAGGCGATTTCGGCCGACATCGAGCTGCGGCCGGGCATTCCGGCGGCCCTGATCGCCACCCTGGACGGACCGCACGGCCCCGTCGCCCTCACGTGACCGGGACGGGTCAGGTCGCCGTCGCCGCCGAGCGGAGGAAGAACATCAGGTTCGCGGGCCGCTCGGCCAGGCGCCGCACGAAGTAGCCGTACCACTGGTCGCCGAAGGGGACGTAGACCCGCAGGTGCTGGCCGAGGGACACCAGCCGCTCCTGTTCGGTGGGCCGGATGCCGTAGAGCATCTGGTATTCCATGTCGTCGCGACCCCGGCCGGCCGCGGTCGCCAGCAGCGCCGCCGCCTCGATCATCGCCGGATCGTGCGTGGCGACCATCGGATATCCCTTGCCCGCCATGAGGATTCGCAGGCACCGCAGATACGACGCGTCGACCTCGCGCCTGCGGCGGAAGGCCACCGCGCCCGGCTCGTTGTAGGCGCCCTTGCACAATCGGATCCGTGCCCCCTCGTCGGCGAAGGCCCGGCAGTCGTCCTCGGTGCGCCGCAGATAGGCCTGCAGCACGGTCCCTACGGTCTCGGGGTGGTCGCGGCGCAGCTCGCGAACGGTGGCCAGGGCGGCGTCGGTGGTGGTGTGGTCCTCGGCGTCGAAGGTCACCCAGATGCCCACAGCCGCAGCCGCTTCCACGATCGTCCGGGCGTTGTCCGTGGCAACGGTCGCCCCCAGGGACCGACCCAGCGCCGACAGCTTCACCGAAACCTCCAGTGGGCGCACCGTTTCGGCGTCGGACCGCGCCGGGAGAGCGCCGATCAGCGCGAGGTACTCGCCCACCACCCGTCGCGCCTGCGCCGGGTCGGTGGTGTCCTCGCCGAGATAGTCGATGGTGACGAACCGATTGCGCCGCAACAGGTCCCGTATCGAGACCAGCGCCGCGTCGCGCGTGTCACCGGCGACGAAGCGGTCCACCAGACGCCTGGTGACCGGCATCCCGGTGATCCCGCGTTCGGCACGCGGAGACCGTGCCGCGGCGAGCAGCGCGGGCCGTAAGGGGTTGGCGAGAACGGGAGTGCTCATGCGGCCGGATGCCATCACCGCTCCCCCGGATCTTGGGCCTGGTGCGGGTATTCGTGGCTCGTGGGCGCCACGAACGTCTCCTTGATCGACCGGGGTGAGGTCCAGCGCAGCAGGTTGAGCGGGGAACCGGCCTTGTCGTTGGTGCCGGAGGCGCGGGAGCCGCCGAACGGCTGCTGGCCCACCACCGCACCGGTCGGCTTGTCGTTGACGTAGAAGTTCCCGGCCGCGAAACGCAGTGCGTCGCTGGCCTTTTCGATGGCGGCCCGGTCACGGGCGATGACCGCGCCGGTGAGCCCGTAGGCGGCGCCGGAGTCGACCAGCCGCAGCGCCTCGTCGAAGGCATGGGGGCGCGAGTCGTCGTAGACGTGCACGGACAGGATCGGCCCGAAGTACTCCGTGCGGAATGCCTCGTCGGTGGGATCGTCGCCCAGCAGCAGCGTCGGGGCGATGAAGTAGCCGACGCTGTCGTCGTAGGTGCCGCCCGCCGCGACCGTCAGCCCGGGCGTGGCCTTGGCCCGCTCGATCGCGGCGGCATTGCGGTCGAAGGCACGCCGATCGATCACGGCCCCACCGAAATTCGTGAAATCGGTGACGTCACCGTAGGTCAGCGCGCCGACCCGGTCGATCAGCTCGTCGCCGATCCGGTGCCACACCGACCGGGGCACGAACGCCCGCGACGCGGCCGAGCATTTCTGCCCCTGATATTCGTAGGCGCCGCGGATCAGCGCGGTGGTCAGCGTCGCCGGATCGGCCGACGGATGCGCCAGCACGAAGTCCTTGCCGCCGGTCTCCCCGACCAGCCGCGGATAGGTGCGGTAACGGTCGATGTGGCCGCCGACCTCGCGCCACAGGTGCTGGAAGGTGCGGGTGGACCCGGTGAAATGGATTCCTGCCAGCCGCGGATCGCGCAACGCCACCTCCGAGACCTCCGGCCCGTGCCCGTGCACCAGGTTGATCACGCCCGGCGGCAGACCGGCGGCCTCGAGCACCCGCATCGTGTGATAGGCGGCCACGGCCTGGGTCGGCGAAGGCTTCCACACCACCGTATTGCCCATCAAAGCCGGTGCGGTGGGCAGATTTCCGGCGATGGCCGTGAAGTTGAACGGGGTGATCGCGTAGACGAACCCCTCCAGCGGACGATAGTCGCTACGGTTCCACACCCCCGGCCCCGACATCGGCTGCCCCGCCAGCAGCTGCCGCGCGAAATGCACGTTGAACCGCCAGAAGTCCACCAGTTCGCAGGGCGCGTCGATCTCGGCCTGGTAGGGCGACTTCGACTGGCCCAACATGGTTGCGGCGGCGACGGTTTCGCGCCACGGTCCGGACAGCAGATCGGCCGCGCGCAGGAATACCGCGGCCCGCTCGTCGAAAGGCAGTGCACGCCAGGCGGATGCGGCCTTCACCGCCGTATCCACCGCATCGTGAACGTCGCCCGGTTCGGCGACGCTGAAACTGCCGAGCACCGCGGCGTGGTCGTGCGGCTGGACGACGTCCACCCGCGCGCCGGTTCCGGCCCGGTGCTCGCCGTCGATCACGTGGCGGACCTCGGTGGGGGTCCCGGCAAGCTCGCGCAGCGCGGCGCGCAACCGGGCGCGTTCCGGGGTGCCGGGCGCATAGGAGTTGACGGGCTCGTTGGACGGTGCGGGGACCGTGGTGATCGCGTCCATGGCACGAAATAAACCGCATCCGACCGTGGGCGGGGTTGTCCTCTTCGATGAATTGCGGCATCGGTTTTCGTCCGATTGAATGAAGAGTGTGAAGCACCTCATAGCCCTGTCGGAACTGCTATCGGCCCTGACCAGCGCCGTTGTCACGCTGGTCGACGCGCCCGCGGGCGAGGAGGTGGTGGTCGATTCCGTGGCCTTCATGGATGTCGACGACCTGAGCATGGATATGCCGCCCGGCCGGGCGCTGCCGGAGGTGTATCTGCAGGTCGGAGTGGGCGACGACGATGCGGCACGGTGGCTGCGCGACCTCGGCGAGCGCTGCCCCGCCGAGCACCGCCCGCGGGTGGTGTTCTCCAAGAGCGTGTCCGCGCGGCTGCGGGCCGCCGCCCAGGATGCGGGCATCGCGCTGGTCGCGGTCCATCCGCACGCCCGGTGGGAGATGGTGCACGCGCTGATCGAGCGGATCACCGGGCACGGCGCGGGACCGCACACGGCCGTGCCCTCCGCGCCCGCGCTGGACACCGACCTGTTCGGGCTGGCGCAGTCGGTGGCCGAGTCCACGCGCGGGCTGGTCGCCATCGAGGACGCCCAGTCGCGGGTGCTGGCCTATTCCGCCGACAGCACCGCCTCCGCGGATGCCGTGCGGCGGCTGTCGGTGCTCGGCCGGCAGGGCCCGGCCGGATATCTGCACTGGCTACAGCGGGAGAAGGTGTTCGATCGGTTGCGCAATACCGCCGACGCCGTGGAGGTTCCGGCGCAGCCGGAGTGGGAGACGCGGCGCCGCATCGCGATCGGCATCCGGGAGCCGGTGCGCGACGACGGACGGTCGCCCATGGTGCTCGGCACGATCTGGGTGCAGGAGGCCGCCGAGCCGCTACACGGCGACTGCGCCAAGGTGCTGCGCGGCGCGGCATCCATTGCGGGGCGGGTGATCTGGCGCACCCGGCAGGCGCCGACGACCGACGCGCTACTGATCCAGCGGCTGTTCGGCGCGCACGGCGGCGACGTCGACCTCGCGGCCTTCGCCGACACCTTCGGCATGGCGGCCGACGGGCGGGCGGCCGTGGTCGGGTTCGCGCGGCACGCGTCGCGGGAATCGGCGGAGGCGGCGATGCATCGCGGCACCGTCACACTTCGCCTGCACGCCAGCGCCTTTCGACAGGACTGCGTGACCACCCGGATCGGCGATCGCCTGTATGTGCTGTTCCCCGAGCATCGTTCGGTGGACCGCGTGACCTCGTGGACCCGGCAGGTGATCGGGCAGCTCGCCGACCGCTCCGGGCTGACGCTGCGCGCGGCCATCGCCGCCCCCGTCGCCGGGCTGGGCGATGTGGCGCGGGGCCGCGCCGCGGGGGGCCCGGGGGGGGCCCCCCCCCGGGATCAGGCGGGGGCCGCACCCGGGGCGCCGCCGGGCGCCTGCGCCGCCTGGAGGCGTGCCAGTCCCCGGTGTGGGACACCGCCCTGGCGCTGGCCGCGCTGCAGGAGGCCGGGACGCCCGGCGACGATCCGGCGGTGCTGCGTGCCGCGCGGTGGCTTCTGGACGAGCAGATCACCGTCGGAGGCGACTGTCAGGTGCGCCGTCCCGTAAATACAA
>NZ_JARWQD010000192.1 GCF_029869545.1 Nocardia wallacei
CCACCACGCCCGCGGCCTCGGCCGCCCCGATCGCCAGCGGCGTGCAGCAGGCCGGGTCGCTGCTCGGCGGCGTGGCATCCACCGGCGGCTCGATGATGAGCAGCCTGGTCAGTCCGGCTTCCATGTCCACCTCGTCCTCGCGCCCCAACATCACCTGGCCCTGGGCCGGGGGGGCGCCCCGTCTGGCGCCCCCGCTGCTGGGGGACCGGCGCTTCGACGATCGCATCGAGGATCTGTCGGAGGAGGCCGAGCGGCGGCTGCAGGCGGCGTGGGAGCGGCTGCTGGGGCGGGTCACGGCGCTGGATCCCGAGCGGCTGACCGCGGAGGACCGCGTCACTCGCAGCCTGCTGCGCAACGAGCTGGAGGCCGGGATCGACCATATCGCGTGGCGACCGACGGAACTCGCCTCCGACCAGATGGACGGGGTGCACGCCGGGATGCTCACGCTGGCGCCGCAGGTCAACGCGCCGCAGCCGGAGCACGCGCTGGCGCTCGTGCAGCGCTACCGGCAGTTCGGGACGCTGCTCGACCAGGCGGTGCGGCGTTTCCGCAACGGACTCGACGCGGGGCGCACCCCGGCCCGGATCACGATCGAGCGATCGCTCAACCAGCTCGACGGCTACCTGGCCTCCGATCCGGCGAGCGACCCGTTCGTCACCTTCGCCGGGCCCTCCGACTGGGATGGCGAAAAGGATTGGCGCGCAACGCTGTCCGAGGTGGCCCGCGAGGTGATCCGCCCGGCGTTCCGGACCTACCGCGACGTCCTGGCCGACGAACTGCTCCCGGCCGCCCGCCCGGACGACAAACCCGGCCTGTGCTGGCTGGGTGCCGACGGCGAGGACATCTACCGGCGCCTGCTGCTGCATCACACCACGCTGCCCGACCTGGGCGCCGACGAGATCCACGAGCTGGGCCTGGCCGAGCTCGAGCGGCTGCGCGAGGAGTACGCGGAGGTGGGCGCCCGGCTGTTCGGCACCACCGACCAGGCCGACATCTTCGCCCGGCTGCGCGAGGACACCGACCTGCGCTACCGCGACGGCGACGAGATCATGGCCGATGCCCGGCGATACCTCGGCGCCGCAATTGCCGAGATGCCCAACTGGTTCGGGCGGCTGCCGCGCGAATCCTGTGACATCGTCCCGGTTCCGGAGTTCCTGGCCGCGGATGCGCCTGCGGCGTACTACTTCCCGCCCGCCTCCGACGGCTCCCGCCCCGGTACCTACTTCGTCAACCAGCACGATCCCAAGAGCCGCAGCCGATTCGAGACCGCCGCGGTGGCCTACCACGAGGCCATTCCGGGCCATCACCTGCAGCTGACCATCGCCAACGAGCTCGATCACCTGCCGCGATTCCAGCGCCAGTCGTTCTCCAACACCGCCTTCGTGGAGGGCTGGGCGCTCTACACCGAGCGCCTCGCCGACGAGATGGGTTTGTACAGTGACGATCTGGCCCGCGTCGGGATGCTGGCCGCCGATTCGTGGCGCTCGTGCCGCCTGGTGGTCGACACCGGCCTGCACGCCAAGGGCTGGAGTCGCCAGCGGGCCGTCGATTTCATGGTCGCCAACGCGCCGGTCGCGGTCTCGGAGATCATCGTCGAGGTCGACCGCTACATCGCCATACCCGGCCAGGCCGTCGCCTACAAGGTCGGCCAGCTGGAGATCCGGCGGCAGCGCGAACTGGCCGCCCGCCGGCTCGGGGATCGCTTCGACATCAAGGCCTTTCACGATGTGGTGCTGGGTGCGGGATCGGTGAGCCTGCCGGTGCTGCGGGAGTTGGCCGCCACGCTGTAGCAACTTTCCGGCGAGTCGTACCCGTCTCGGAGGCGCACGGTGTCCGGTCGCGTACCGTGCGCCTGCGGTGAACGCGTATCCGAAGAATCGTCCCTAAACGGGACAGAGGTTTTCGGTCGCGTGATCAGCTGTGTGGACGTTGGTGTGTCCACTTCCGGCAGGGGGCGCCGATGCGGTTCAATTGATGTTGTTCGACGAGTTACACCTGCATGCTCTCGCCGCCCACGGCGTCATCCGGGCGGACTGCTTCACAACGGCAATACCTCAGCATCCGAGAGGACAACGAACGTGAGCATGGTTCTCGCCGCGGCACACGATATGTACAGCACGGTGCTGGCTCAGGTCGGCAACCCGACCCCGGAGACTCCACCGGCGGCCGACAAGCTGATGAAGCTGGTGCGGTATTTCACCTGGTTCATCCTGCTGTCCGGCGTCATGGCCGTCACCTACGGCGGCGGCAAGTTCGCCTGGGAGAAGTGGAGCGGCGGCGGCCTGGAGTCGCCGAAGATGATCGCGGGCGCCATGATCGGCGGCGGCGTTGCCACCAGCGCCGGCACCATCATGAACGCGGTCATCGGGGCCTGAGCCCGCCCATGACGCGGGCGCCGGCGGGCCCGCCGACGGCGGCGCCGCCGCCGCCCGCGCCGAGGGGGATGGAGTAGCCCCCGGAGCCACCCCCCACAAAGAAGCCACCAC
>NZ_JARWQD010000193.1 GCF_029869545.1 Nocardia wallacei
CCCCACCCCGGCCCGGGGGGGGGGCCCCCCCCCCGCGGCGCGGGGGGGGGGGGCGCGGCGGCCCCGCCCCCGGCCCCCCCGCGGCCGGTCCCGGCCCACGGCGAACTCAGTCGCGATTACGTGGCCGCAGCACCTGGCGACCTCGATACTGGCCGCAGTCCGGGCAGACGACCTGCCGGGGCTTGACCGCGCCGCAGGCCGGATTGGGGCAGCGCGTCAGCTGCGGTGTCGCGGCCTTCGCGAACCACTGCGCGCGGTGGGATCGGACGTTGGCCCGCGACTTCTTCCGGAACATGGAACTGGACATGGGTTTCCTTCCCGTCGTTTCCGCTGGTGAGATGCGGACGGGGCGGGCGGATCCCGCCCCACGTCGGGGCGGATGACCAGGGCGAGAAGGGCGGACCGCAGGGTTGCTGCACGCACGGGGATACCTCGGAATGGTTGTCGGGCGGGGTATGCCGAATGCCCCGGCCGTGGCGTGCGGCCGGGTACGGAGCGGGACAGCTAGGACGCGGTGGGCGCCTCGGAAGCCTCGACAGCCATACGGGCACGGTAGCCGCGGCGCGGGCGGGGATTCAAACGGTTTTCCCCGGCTCGAGGTAAGAAAGAGTCCATGCGACATCCCGCTACCCCGATTCTCAACGCGCTGACGTTCATGCCCGAGCGGCGCATCGCGGTGACACCGGCGGACGTCGGCCTGGCGTATGAGGACCTGTACTTCACGGCCGCGGACGGCATCCGGGTGAACGGGTGGTTCGTGCGGGCGGACAAGCCGATCGGGCACATCCTGTTCGCGCACGGCAATGCGGGCAATATCGGCGATCGGTCGCCGGTGCTGGCGATGCTGGCGGCGGCCGGGTTCGATGTGCTGGTCTTCGACTACCGCGGGTACGGGCGCAGCGAGGGGAGTCCGGGCGAGCACGGCAGCTACCTGGATGCGCGCGCGGCGCGGCAGGCGCTGCTGGAGCGGCCGGGCGTCGATCCCGAGCGGGTGTTGTACCTGGGCAAGTCGCTCGGTGGTGCCGTGATGATCGAGCTGGCCACCGAATTCCCGCCCGCCGGAATGGTTCTCATGTCCACCTTCACCGGCCTGCGCGCCGCGGCCACGGCGGTATACCCGTTCCTGCCCAAACCCTTTGTGCCGAACGCGTTCCCGAGCCTGCGCCGCATCCGTTCGGTGCACGCGCCGGTACTGATCATGCACGGCGACAACGACGAACTGCTGCCGGTGGAGATGGGCCGCGCGCTGTACGCGGCGGCCCCGGGGCCCAAGCAGCTGAAGATCTATCCCGGCGCGGGCCACAACGACCTGATCATGATCCCGGGATGGACGGGAGTCATCGCGACCTGGGCCCGCGGCGTACTGGCGCCTACGCCCACGGCCGCAGGCGAGTAGTCTCCCCGCTGGCCCCGGCCCTGCCGAAGCGACGGCGCGTGCGGAACCACCGTTCGGTGCCGTCACCGGACTCCGCCGGTGACCGTTCGAAACCGGCCCGCTCGAGCACACGGATCGACGCCGGGTTGGTCAGCTCCACATTCGCGTAGACCACGCGGACCCGAGGGTCGGTGAACGCGAATGCCGTGAGCAGGCTTGCCGCCTCGCTGGCGTACCCGCGCCCGCGGCGGGACGGCACCGTTCCGTAACCGATTTCGAGTGCGCCGTCGTTGGGCGGCCAGAACAGGCCGATGGACCCCACCACCAGGCCGCTGTCGCGTTCGACGATCAGGCGATGGCCGTATTCGCCTGTCCAGTGCGGGTTTTCGGTGAGCAGGCCCGCGATGACGCGATCGCCGTCGGCGGGGAAGTCCGCGGCCCATTCGGCCCGGCGAGGACCGCCGCGGACAGCATCGATGTCGGCGGCCGTCCAGCGGCGCAGCAGCAGGCGGTCGCCGACCGGATCGGCGGTGTTGGGCGGGAAATGAGAAGACATGTGCGAATCTCCGGATCGTGGGGGAGGAGGGCATGCGGAATAGAGCCGGTGACGGCCATATTCATCAACCTCCTCGATCCGGGGACTCGGGGGAATGGTAGCAATGTGCTGCGTAGCCTGGATTCATGTCGGATACCAGTGATATGGCGGCGTTGCTCGCCGCGCTGACGGACGAGGACCTGCTGGCGGTCGTGGTGACCGCGACCACGGGGCGCCCGGGGCTCGAACAGCTTCGGCTGGTGGCCGCCGAACTCTCGGCGGGGGGGGGGGGGGGGGGGGGCGCGCCCCCCGGGGGGGGGGGGGCCCCCCCCCCCCCCCCCCCGCCGGGGCGGGGGGGGGGGGGGGGGGGGGGGGGGGCGGGGGGGCG
>NZ_JARWQD010000194.1 GCF_029869545.1 Nocardia wallacei
CGGCGCGCGGCTGTCCGTGCGTGGGGCTGTCGCCCGGGGGGGGGGGGGGGGCGCGCCGCCCCCCCCCGCCCCCCCCCCCCCCCTCCGGCTTCTCACGCCTCCTCCGCACCGAAACCCGCACCGCACAAGGCACCTGACACAGGCTGTCCATTCCGCCCGAATGCGGTAGCATCACGCCACGCATTCGGGGGAGGACTTCCGCGGCTCGTCGCGAGCAGCGAATTCCCGTCCCTCGCATGCGCTCTACCGAGATGAGGAAAGTGGGGGACTTCGCGTGGCGAAGCATCGAAGACAGACAACGACCCAGCGCCTGGCATTGCGCGCCGCGGCAACGGTGGTACCGATGACCGCCATCGCCACCGGCAGCACCATCGCCCACGCGGCACCGGCCCAATTCATCGCACCACAGCCCGGCGTCACCACCCCCAACCAACCGAGCCCCGGCACCCCCCAACAGGGCCCGGGCGCCGTACAACCGGGCGTCACCACCCCCGCCCACCCCAAAACCCCACCCCCGATGTCCTACGTGGCGCCCCAAGACGACCGCCGCGGCATAGCCCCGGAAACCGACTTCGCCCAATACCGCTCGGTCCCGCAGCGCGACTATGTCGCTCCAGTAGAGCCCCAGGCGCTACATGCGCCCGAACCGTCACCACCCGTCGCCCAGATCGTGCCGCCCCCAAGACAACTGCGCGCCGGTGACCTGACCACTCCCGCACCCGAGTTCCTCGCGCCCGAGCAGATCGACGGGATCAACGCGACCACAGCAGTTCCAGAGGCACAGATCTCACAGTTTGCGCGATCTGTCGGCCTCCCTCCGAGCCGAGCCGACACCGTGGCCTCTTCGGCCATCGCAGGTGCGGCCGTGGGCGCCACGGTCGGGTGTGCCGTCGGAGCGGTCGCGGGCCTTGCGAGCCTGGGGGTTATGTCGATCCCTGCTTGCCTCATTCTGGGCGCACTGAACGGCACGGCCGGAGGCTTGGTCGGTGCGGGCGCCGGTCTCGTCCGATGATGACAACAGTTCTCGACTCGAGGCGATAATGAACAGATTTGCTACAGCCCTCTGTCTCGCAGTAGCTATCACGGGTTTGTCCACGGGAGTGGCGCAGTCGAACGCGGCTGACACATCGGCCCCGATCCAGAACAGCGCCGTGTCGGAACCGGTCGGCAACGATCCCGCTGCGCCGCCAGGTCTTCGAACCCTCGACCCAGCAGACATAGCCTCGGCGACACCGGCAGCGGCGACTCCAGAGGCGGAGCAACGCTGGAACGCTGAACTACAGCGAGCACTTCCCGGCGCTATCGTCGGCGGCATCATCGGCGGCGTTATCGCATTCCCACTGGGTGGGCTCATCCTCTCACCGTTCACGGTCGTACCTGGCGCAATCATCGGTGCGGGGCTCGGACTGCTTGCGGTAGGTGGCCAACCGCTGATCGACGCCTATAACGCCCGATACTCCGAGCCCCCGGCAACCGATCAACCGAGCCCGTAGGGCTTCGACGGAGGCGGAATCGCCTGTCTCGCAATAACTGTCCGCGCTTGGGCTTGTGCGTGCTACACGGTGCTCGGGTGGGCGGGGCGGGGTCGGTGCATGAGTTGTGCCCTCGAAACGCTGAGGGCTGGAAGGTAAGGATGAGAATGATTCGCAATACCCTGGTCAAGGCGTTCACCGTGATCGCGCTGCCGGTGGCCGCCGTGGCCGTGTTCGCCGGCGGTGCCGCGGCCGAGGCTCCGCAGGCCGCGCCCGTCGCGGGCGTCCCGCTGCAGAGCGAGGACATCACCACCAACCCGAACGCCCAGTACCCGGATCCGGTGCTGAACGGTGCGGCCGCGGGTGCCGCGATCGGGTCGGCCGTGGGCTTCTTCACCGGGTCCGGCGGGCCGATCCTCGGCGGCCTGATCGGCGCGCTGGTCGGCGCGACCAACCCGGACGTGGTCCCGCAGGTTCTCCCCTGATCGATCCGGCGTTCCGCATCGGGGGGGGGGGGGGGGGGGGGGGGGGGGGCGCGCCGGCGCCCGCGCGGGGCGGGGGGGGGGGGGCGGGGGGGGGGGGGGGAGGGGGGGGGGGGGGGGGGGGGGGGGGGGGGGGGGGGGGGGGGG
>NZ_JARWQD010000195.1 GCF_029869545.1 Nocardia wallacei
GGTGGGGTAACTCCCCCAACCCCTCGGCCCCCACCCCCCCTCCTTGGCGCCCCCCCCAGCCGTTCGGGGGGGGGGCGGGGTTTTTTGGGGGGCTCCCCCCCCCAAAACCACGGGTGGCAGTCTCCGGCGAAGTCGTCGTTCCCGCAGGCGAATTCACGATGGGCACCTCGACCGACCCGTGGGCGCTGGACAACGAGCGGCCCGCGCATCCGGTGTACGTGCCCGGCTTCGCGATCGATGCCGCGCCGGTGACGAACGCGCAGTATCAGGAATTCATCGCCGACGGCGGGTACGAGCGGCCCGAACTGTGGTCCGAGCGCGGGTGGGCGCACCGGCGCGAGGCCGATCTCACCGCGCCGCAGTTCTGGGAACGTGACGGCGGAAATCGTTGGTGGCGACGGGTTTTCGGAACCATGGAACCGGTCCGGCCGCACCAGCCGGTGGTGCATGTGTGCTGGTTCGAGGCCGAGGCATTCGCGACGTGGGCCGGTAAGCGCCTGCCCACCGAGGCCGAGTGGGAGAAGGCGGCGCGGTTCGATCCGGCCGCCGGGCGGGTCCGGCGCTATCCCTGGGGCGATGCCGATCCCACCGAATCCACGGCCAACCTCGGCCAACGGCATCTGGAACCGGCCGATGTCGGCGCGTATCCGGCGGGTGCGTCCCCGGCGGGTGTGCATCAGCTGATCGGCGACGTCTGGGAGTGGACGTCCTCGGGTTTCGAGGCCTATCCGGGTTTCGAGGCGTTCCCGTATCGCGAATACTCCGAGGTCTTCTTCGGGGGCGACTACAAGATGCTGCGCGGCGGCAGTTTCGGCACGGATCCGGTCGCGTGTCGCGGCACCTTCCGCAACTGGGACCATCCGATCCGCCGCCAGATCTTCTCCGGTTTCCGCCTGGCCCGCGACCTGCGTCCGGACGAGCGCTGATGTGCCGTCATCTCGGCTACCTCGGCCCGCCCGCCCCCGTCGGTGACTTGCTCACGCGCGGCACGCATTCCCTGCGCGCCCAGGCATGGGCACCACGGGATATGCGCGGTGGCGGCACGATCAACGCCGACGGATTCGGCGTCGCCTGGTGGGTGCCCACGGAGGTGCAAGCACCCGACGGCAATGGCGCACACCCACCGGCAGACCGCGACGCCCCGGCCGCCAGCAGGTACCGCAACGCCGCGCCCATCTGGACCGACCCGGCGGTGGACGAGGTGTTGCCACAGTTGCGGTCGGCGGCGGTGCTGGGGGCGGTGCGTTCGGCGACGGTCGGCATGCCGGTGGAGCGGTCGGCCTGTGCGCCGTTCACCCACGGGCGCTGGGCATTCAGCCATAACGGTGTCGTCCAGGACTGGAGGCGGGTGCTCACCGCCGTTGCCACCGGCTTCGGATCGCCCTCGTTGCTGGAGGCCGAGGCCCGCACCGATTCCGCCGCGCTGTGGGTGATTCTGCGCGGCCTGCTGGAACCGGCCGGAGTCTCATATGCGCCAGAAGCGCTTGTGCGACAGTCGGATCCGGCGATCGCACTGCGTCGGCTGGCGGGTGCCGTGCTGGAGCGGGCACCCCGGGCGCGGCTGAACCTGCTGCTCGGCGATGGCGAAACCCTCTGGGCCACCACCGCGTACCACTCGCTGTCGGTGCTGGTCACCGACGAGATCGCGGTGGTGGCCTCCGAACCCTACGACGACGATCCGCGATGGCAGCCCGTCGCGGACCGGCAGCTGGTGACGGCGCGGCCCGGTCACCTGACTGTCGCCTCCCTGCACTCCGACGAATCCGAAAGGGCGCGTACATGACCGCACCGACGCTGGAGATCCACCTGACCGACGACGACCTCACCGCGGCGCTGCGGTCGGACGCCCGGCTCGGCCTGTCCGCGACCCCGAAGTGGCTGCCGCCCAAGTGGTTCTACGATGCCCGGGGCAGCGAACTGTTCGAGGCCATCACCCAGCTGCCCGAGTACTACCCGACCCGGACCGAGCGGGCCCTGCTGGAGCGGGTGGTCGGCGAGATCGCCCGCATCGCCCAGGCCGAGGTGCTGGTCGAACTGGGGGCGGGCTCGGCCGCCAAGACCAGGCTCCTACTCGAGGCGCTGAGCAGCGAGGGCCCGCTGAAAACCTATGTCCCCCAGGATGTCTCGGTATCGGCCCTGCGGGGTGCCGCCGAACAGGTCGGCGCCGAATTCCCCGGGCTGGCCGTGCACGGGGTGGTCAGCGATTTCACCGACACCCTGCACAATCTGCCGCGCGGTGGTCGCCGCATGATCGCCTTCCTGGGGGGCACCCTGGGCAATCTGGTCCCGGCCGAGCGCGCCGAATTCCTGTCGAGCATCCGGGATGTGCTGGAACCGGGGGAGCAGTTGCTGCTCGGCGCGGGCCTGGTGATCGATCCCGCCGTGCTGGTCCCGGCCTACGACGACGCCGCCGGTGTCACCGCGGAATTCAATCGAAATGTGCTGTCCGTGCTGAACTCCCGGCTGCGCGCGGACTTCGATCCGCAGGGCTTCCGGCACGTGGCGCTGTGGGACGCGCGAAACGAGTGGATCGAGATGCGTCTCGAGGCCACGCGCGAGATGACCGCGACGGTCGCCGACCTCGACCTCACCGTGCATTTCGACGAGGGCGAGCAGATGCGCACGGAAATCTCCGCCAAGTTCCGGATCGACGGCCTCACCGCCGAATTGGCCGCGGCCGGATTCGACACCGAACAGGTGTGGACCGACCCGGACGACCGCTTCGCCCTGGTGCTGGCGGCCCGCGGTTAACAGCACGCTCCGCTACCTCATTCCCGGCATGCTTTTGGCCGGGATCAGCGCGGAAGTTCCCCCACCACCGCGCCCAGCCACTCCACCACGGGCCGCATGGTCTCCCAGGACTTGCGGACCTCCTTGGCTACACGCGGGGTCTCCAGCCAGTCGGGGGCGCCGAACTCCTTGCTGACCGACAGCGACTTGTGCCGCAGCAGGTCGATGCGCGGGTGGTCGGCGGGGTATCCCTTGGGGCGGGTCTTGAGCTTGTCGCCGCCGAGGGCAAAACCCGCCTTCTGCACCGCGGCGAGAATCTTCTCCAGCTCGGCACCGCGCACCTCGTCGTCGATCGTGGTGCGCAGGCGGGCGAGCTGGTCGGGTGAGACCGAGTACAGGCCACCGGCCACGAACAATCCGGGCGCGCCGATCTGGACATACCAGCCCACGCCGGGCGCGGTGTGGACCACGGCGCCCTGGTGATTCTTGTACGGGGACTTGTCCTTGGAGAACCGCACGTCACGATGCGGCCGGAAGATCTTGGCGGCCCCGAAGTCGGGCTCCAGCTCGGCGACCAGCGCGGCCATCGGCGCCTTCACGGCCTCGTCGTAGACGTGCTTGTTGGCGGTCCAGAATGCCTTCGAATTGTCGGCCTCGAGATCTTCGTAGAAGTCCAGCCCCGCGACCGGGAACCCCGCGAACGTACTCATGCCGCAAACCTAACGCGGGGTGCCGACGAATTCTCCACCCGCCCGTGCCCGCTCCGCTCAATCCCTGGGTTCGTCGCGGACCTCGATGGCGGCCACCTCGGCCGGGCGCTCGTCCTCCGCGCGCTCCTCGTCGCGACGGCGGCGGCGCGTCCACTCCTGATCGAGTTCGCGGGCGATGCCCAGGCGGCCGGTGTCCTCGTTCTCGTGATAGCGAATCACCAGGTCGTCCGGTGGGTCGGTGATGTAGCGCTCGTACTCGCGAACCTCGTCGGCCTGGTCGTCCTCGCCCATGTCGTAGTCCAGGTCTTCGCGGTCGTCGTCGCCCATCTCGAACACCTCGTCCATCAACCGGTTGTCGTCGGGTGTCTCGGCCATGGTGCCCACCTCTCTTGCAGGCCAGCTCACCGGCAGCAAACCCCCGTGAGCTACCTCCAACGCTACCGCCGATGGGGTGCGAAGTGCGAGAACGAGAGGGTTCCCGGCCAAAAGCACGCCGGGAATGAGGAGGTCGGCATGCCGGGAGGAGGTCGGTATGCCGGGGAGTGAGGAGGTCGGCATGCCGAGAGGTGGTCGGTATGCCGGGAGTGGGGAGGTCGGCATGCCGGAACGACAGGTTTCGTCCCGTCATTCCGGCGTGCGGAGTGCCCCCGTCATTTCCGGCGTGCTTTTGGCCGGAATCTAGGCGGAGCCGTTGAACAGGCCCGTTACCGAGCCGTTCTCGAAGACCTCGCGGATGGTGCGGGCCAGCAGGGGGGCGATGGTCAGCACCGTCAGCGACGGGAACTTCTTGTCCTCGGTGATCGGCAGCGTGTTGGTGACGATCACCTCTCGGGCGCCGCAGGCCGACAGGCGCTCGGCCGCCGGGTTGGACAGCACGCCGTGGGTGGCGGCGATGACCACGTCACCGGCCCCGGCCTCGCGCAGCACGCGCACGGCCTCGGCGATGGTGCCACCCGTGTCGATCATGTCGTCGATCAGGATGCAGGTGCGGCCGTCGACATCACCGACCGGGCGGTGCGATTTGACCTGGTTGGGCACCAGCGGGTCGCGGGTCTTGTGGATGAACGCCACGGGGGCGCCGCCCAGCGAGTCGGCCCACTTCTCGGCGACCTTCACGCGGCCCGCGTCCGGCGAGACGACGGTGATGTTGTCGAGGGTGTAGTGCTGGCGCACGTACTCCGACAGCTGCACCAGCGCGTGCATGTGGTCGACCGGGCCGTCGAAGAAGCCCTGGATCTGGTCGGTGTGCAGGTCGACGGTGATGATCCGGTCCGCACCGGCGGTCTTGAGCAGATCGGCGACCAGGCGGGCGGAGATGGGCTCGCGGCCGCGGTGCTTCTTGTCCTGGCGGGCGTAGGGATAGAACGGCAGCACCGAGGTGATGCGCTTGGCGGAGCCCCGCTTGAGCGCGTCGAGCATGATGAGATGTTCCATCAGCCACTCGTTCAGCGGGGCCGGGAAGCTCTGCAGCACAAAGGCGTCCGAGCCGCGCACCGATTCCTCGAACCGGACGAACGTCTCTCCGTTGGCGAAGTCGCGGGCGGTTTGCGGGGTGATGGGGACGTCGAGTTCCTTCGCAACCTGCTCGGACAACTCGGGGTGAGCGCGCCCCGAGAACAGCATCAGGTTCTTGTGGTTATCGGTCGAGAACGCGGTCACTCTTTGTTGCCATCCTTTTGCTCGGTTGCTTGACTCGCCCTGTCATCGGCCGCGATTGCGTCCGCCGCCGCCTGCGCCGCAGCGGTCCCGGGTCGGTTCCGCTGCACCCAGCCCTCGATATTGCGCTGTGCCCCGCCCGACACCGCCAATGCGCCCGGGGGGACGTTTCTACGCAGCACAGTACCCGCTCCGGTATAGGCTCCGTCACCCACCGTCACAGGTGCGACGAACATATTGTCGCTGCCCGTCTTCACGTGCGAACCGATGACGGTGTGGTGCTTGTTCACGCCGTCGTAGTTGACGAACACGCTGGACGCGCCGATGTTGCTGTACTCGCCGATGGTCGCGTCGCCGACGTAGGTCAGGTGCGGGACCTTCGTGTGCGCGCCGATGCTGGCGTTCTTGGTTTCGACGAAGGCTCCGAGCTTGCCGGAGACGCCCACGACGGTCCCCGGGCGCAGGTAGGCGAACGGCCCGATGTTCGCGCCGGGGCCGATGGTGGCGCCCCGGCCGTGCGTGCGCACCACCGCGGCGCCCTCGCCGACCACCACATCGGTGAGCGTCGAGTCGGGCCCGATCTCGGCGTCCTCACCGATGACGGTATTGCCCAGCAGCTGCACACCCGGCCGCAGCACCGCGTCGCGGCCGATCCGCACCCCGGCGTCCACCCACGTGGTGGCCGGATCGATCACGGTGACCCCGGCCCGCATGTGCCGTTCGAGGATGTAGCGGTTGAAGATGCGGGCGGCCTCGGCCATCTGCACTCGGTCGTTGACCCCGCTCACCTTGGCCGCGTCGACCAGGCGGGCGCCGTGCACCGGATGCCCGCCCTCGCGCGCGAGCTTCAGCACATCGGTGAGATACAGCTCGTGCTGGGCGTTGGCGGTGGTGAGGCGGGTGATCATGGCGCGCAGCACCGCCACGTCGAAAACGTAGACCCCGGAATTGACCTCGGTGACGGCGGCCTGCTCGGGGGTGGCATCGGCGTGCTCGACGATCTCGAGCACATGGCCGTCGGCGTCGCGGACGATGCGGCCGTAGCCGTTGGGATCGTCGGGTTCGAAGGTCAGCACGGTGACCGCGGAGCGCTGCGGATAGCTGCGGTGCTCGGCGACCAGCGCGGACAGGGTGTCGCCGTCCAGCAGCGGGACGTCGGCGGAGGTCACCAGCAGATCACCGGCGAACTCCTCGGGCAGCGCCGCCAGCGCGCACTGCACCGCGTGCCCGGTGCCGAGCTGCTGCTCCTGCACCGCCGGTGTGATCTCGCGACCCAGTTCCGCCGCAACGGAATTCATCGCGGCGCCCACCTGCTCGCGATCGTGCCCGATCACGGTGACGAGGTAGGCGGGGTCGATCTCGTTCGCCGCATGCAGCGCGTGTGCGAGCATGCTGCGTCCGGCCAGCGAATGCAGCACCTTCGGCGTCTTGGACCGCATTCGAGTTCCGGCACCGGCGGCGAGAACGACGACGGCGGTCTGCTGTGGCATGGATCTCCCTCGGCTGCCTGTCCTCGTGTGGGCTGTCCTCGGTCCTGTCGGACACTGCCGACCGACCATAGTCGCCGGGTCGGCCGATCTCGATCACCGCGCCCCCGAGCTCCGCCGCCAGGACTCGAACCTGGACTAACTGAACCAAAATCAGTGGTGCTGCCATTACACTACGGCGGATTGTCGCACCGGCGGACCCTCGGATCCATCGCTGCGCCACGGCACGCGGGAATGATCCTCGCATGCCGAGGCCGTTCCGTCGAACTGCTCCGCCCAGCACACGTTTCGCAAGTCCCCGTCGGCGGGCGTGATGGCCGGGAACCGCCACCCGGGGAGTTGCGGCCGACGGGGCGTCTGGAAGAGTTATCGGTCGATCGGGACGGGATTCGCAGGGAGGCGGAGCGATGACTGCGAGTGAGGCGAGTCGGCCACCGCGCCCCCGCATGACCGGAACCCAGCGGCGCCAGCAGCTGATCGAGATCGGCCGCGCGCTGTTCGCCGAGCGCGGCTACGACGCCACCTCCATCGAGGAGATCGCCCAGCGCGCCCAGGTCTCCAAACCCGTTGTGTACGAACACTTCGGCGGCAAGGAGGGCCTGTACGCCGTGGTCGTCGACCGGGAGATGTCGACGCTGCTGGACATGATCACCTCCTCGCTGACGCAGAATCGGTCGCGGGTGCGGCTCGAGCAGGTGGCACTGGCGTTGCTGACCTACATGGAGGAGCGCACCGACGGGTTCCGCATCCTGATGCGCGACCAGCCGGTGTCCGCGGCCGAGGGCACCTATTCGAGCCTGCTGAACGAGGCGGTCAATCAGGTGGCCCATATTCTCGGCGGCGATTTCGAACGGCGCGGGTTCGACACCAGCCTCGCCACGCTCTACGCGCAGGCGCTGGTCGGGATGGTGGCGACGGCCGCGACCTGGTGGCTGGACGAGGGGCAACCCGCCAAGGAGGGGGGTGGCGCGCACCAGGTGGAGCCGTGGTGGTACGGTCTCACCCAACAGGAG
>NZ_JARWQD010000196.1 GCF_029869545.1 Nocardia wallacei
AGAACACCTACTTCTGAGACGGCGCGTCTCCGGGCCCCGTTCTGCGGACGCTCGTTGATGATGCCGTCGGCGGGCGGTCGCGCGCCACGCCCGCGGCAAACCCCCCCGCGGGCTTGACCCCCTTCCGGCCGCCGCGGCGGCCGAGGCGCGCCCCGCAGAACGGGGCCCGGCGTCGACACCGATGGTGTTCAACCACTTTCCGCTCCGGCACCGGTAGCCATTTCGCATCCTGGAGGTCGTCGTGTCCACAGAAATGTTCAACCAGCCCACCACCGACCGAGAGATCGTGCACCTGGAATTGGCCCTAACGATCTCGCCAACCCCACCCCAGACGTCCGACGCCTCACGCGGTCGGGGTAGCCGAATCCTTGCCACCGGCTCCCGTAGCTGGACCGACCACGCCACCATCCGGGCGGCGCTGGCAGACGCATGGTCTCCGGAAGCAGTGCTGGTGTCGGGAGCATGCCCGCGGGGCGCCGACGCGCTCTGCGAGGCGTGTTGGCTGGCGTGGGGCGACCGGATCGAACGTCACCCGGCCGACTGGGACCACCTTAGCCCCCACGCCGGGTTCGTTCGCAACGCTCAGATGGTGGCAGCTGGCGCCGACCTGTGTCTGGCGTTTATCCACCGTTCAGCAAGCCCGTCGACCCGATCGTCGGTCAACTCGTCGATGCCTGGAGACACGTGCGGCCGCCACAACCCGACCTACGGGACCGCAAGACCGGCGAACACCGCCAGTTCCTGTTCTGCGTCCGCGGCCAACTGATCGGACGCGCCTACCTCAACGACACCCTCATTCCAGCGCTGTGCGCGAAAGCCGGTATCCCCGAAACCGATTCACGAGGAGCGCTCACCAGCCACCGCGCCCGATCCACGATCGCCACCCAACTACTCAACGCACCGGAGCCGCTGTCCATAGCGGATCTCCAAGAATGGCTGGGGCACAAGCACATTGCCAGCACACGGCACTACGCAGCCATCCTGCAACGGCGGCTCACCGCCGCCTACCACAAGGCGGACTACTTCGCCCGCAACGTGCGCACCACCCAGGTGCTCATCGACAGGGAAACGATCCTATCCGGCGCGGCCAGCGGCGGCGAACAGCCGTGGAAGTACTACGACCTCGGCGACGGGTACTGCACCTACGCTTCTTCGCCGAATGCCCACACCGCCTCGCCTGCGCCCGCTGCCCGTTCTACCTGCCCAAACAATCCAGCGCCGGACAACTACTGGCAGTCAAAGACGGCGTCGACCAGATGCTCGAACAACTCGTGCTCACCGACGACGAACGCGCCGCCTTGGAAGGCGACCGCGACGTACTCACTGAGTTGGCTGCACGACTCAGCACGGTGCCGACACCGGCAGGCCCCATACCTGAGCAACTCGGCACCGACCACGCCTTCATCGCGCTGACAGCCGTGCAGAACAGCCTGACCGGAGGTTCCGACCGTTGACTACCCCCAGACTCAGCCTCTGCCCCGTAACCTTCGCCGACGCATGCGATTTCGTCGCGTTGCATCACCGCCACCACCCACCGCCCACCGGTCACAAGTTCTCCATCGGCGTCGCATTGGACGGAACCCTCGTCGGCGTTGCGATCATCGGCCGACCGGTCGCCAGATCTCTCGACGACGGCAGGACCCTCGAGGTCAACCGCACCGCAACCAACGGAACCCGCAACGCCTGCAGCATGCTGCTCGGCGCCGCATGGCGGGCCGCGAAAGCCCTCGGCTACACCAGGCTCGTCACCTACACCCAGCATGGTGAATCGGGCAGCTCACTCCGCGCAGCGGGATACCACGTCGTCGCCCAACGCCGCGCCCGGCGCAGTTGGAGTTGCCCAGCCCGGCCTCGGCTCGACCGACCCAACGGAGGCCCCCAACGCACACTCTGGGAGGCGTCATGACTCCTGCTCCGGCCGATCGTTACCGTTCGGCGGCTCGCCCCGCCCTGTAAGCCGCGACCAGGCCCTCTATCGGACCGTTCCGGCCGATCTGACCAAACCACCCGGAACGGTGCCCTGCAGCGCAAGGACATCACGGTCGTCGGCTCGATCCGTCCCGCCGCACCGGCCGCCATCACACTCGCTGAAGTCCGCGACCGCCGAATATCAGGCCGACGTCGCTCGGCACCAGTTCGGCTACCCGCGCATCGACGCCTGGGATCCCACCGAACACAAAGTGTTTCGTCGTCCGGCTCGTCGCCCTCGACCACTGCTGACTGCCACAGCCAGCGAACGGCGCGCCAGCCCCGACCGCAACGAAGGTTGCCTCGCAGCCGAAATCGGCTTCTCCGAACATCGCCCGACGTCCCGCGTCCTGGCGCGCTCCCTCATTCGTCGACTGCACCTTTCATCGGAAAGGACGTAATCCCATGAGTCGCATCACTATTCGCCACAATCGTCAGCTCGGCACTCTTGTCTATGGCACCTGCCGTGGCATGTCGGGCGTCGGGAATGCGCTCACCGAGTGGCCTTGCAACTTCCGGGGGTCGGAGAACCTTCCCGAGGATGACGAGTTGGGTGATCCGTACTGGTATCTGCCGCATTCGCGGCGCCGCCGAGCCGATACGCACAGGATCGACACTGCGGTCGCGCGTCTGCGTGAACTCGGTCATGTGGTCGAGGTCGAGATCGACGACACGACCCCGGCGGTCGACTTCGCCGGGTTCATGGAGGAAAAATACAACCGGGCCGACGACCGGGCTGCTTACCAGCAGTACATGGCCCGCCGCGAGTTCTGGACCTCGGACTCCATCCGGGCCGACGTCCAGCGCACCTACGACATGCTCAACGGTCAGCCGATTCTCGTCGGCCATCATTCCGAGCATCGTCACCGCCGCTTGCTGGATCGGCTGTGGCAACGTGAGGGCAAGGCGTGGGTGCTCTACGACAAGGCCAAACATCGCATCGACCGGGCGGCGGCAGCAGCGAATTTCCGTGCCTACAAGGAGAACCCGGGCACCACGCAGCGCCGGATACTCGGTATCGAATCTGATCTCCGCCGCATCGGTAAGTCCGTGGAAGAGCATGGCCACCGGTGGTCGGATCACGCGCTGGCGATCACGCGTGCCGAGATCGTGGAGAAACTCGAGGAAATCGAGTACTGGTGGCGCGTCCTCGACGAGGCGGGTGTGCACGTCTGGGGTCCGGACGATTTCGCGGTCGGGGACTTCGTAGCGTGGGCTCATGGGCGCTGGCACGAGATCGCTCGCGTCAACCCGAAGTCGGTGAGTGTGGCGGGCCTCTACGACACGGCCGGCGGTCGAATCCAAACGATGAAGGCCCTGACCCGCCGCAACTGCCGCCCGCAGCCGCTGCCGTATCACAAGGTGGTCGGCCATCTCACCGCCGCGCAAGCCCGTGAACAGTATCCCGAGCTGTTCGCCAGCCTCGACGCCGCGCCGGTCCGTCCGCGTCCGAGCAAGAAGCGTGGCAGCGTCAAACTCGATCACCACCGTGCCGCCGAGGGTGAACGGTGGGAATGGCGGGTCGGCGACGTCGAGTACCGCGCGTTCTGGCGTCATCCGCAGAACTGGTGGCGTGGTGAGCACGAACCGGTGACCGATCCGGGCGTCATCCATATCACGGCGTATCGCGCCGGGAAAACTCCCACTTTCGTTTCCCGCGGGGAACCTATCGAGGTCGCGGTCGCGGAGGTTGCGATCGAGGGGGACATCGCGTGGGTCGAGGAAGTCCACAACCAACTGCGCGACCATGTCCAAACCCATTACGCCGCAGCGGCAACCGCCTGACGCACTGAGGTCGGGCGGGTCGGTTACGGCACCGCCCGGCCCTCACCCATGCGCTCTTTCGGCCGCGCTTTCCCGGCGGGGTCCAGCGTCAGAATCAACCTCTAGGAGTCCTCTGTGCCTCACACCGGGCCCGTGATCGTCCGGCCCACACCCGACGGTGTCCACGTTCTGTGTCCTCTCGGACACCTCGTCACCGCCTGGCGGCGAAAACACGGAGGGTGGGCCGGGAGTTGGATCGAGGCCAAGATCGCCAGCCACCAGATCAACAGCGACTGGATCGTCACCTGCCACGGAGCCGATCCCAACGACCCTCGACCGTAATCGCCCGCACTCGATCGGCCGCCACCGTCCCCCGGGCAGGCCTCCCGAGCAACGCCGTCACCGTCGACGTCCCGCCGCCTTTGCGTTCCGGCTCTGCACCGGACCCGCCCGCGGCGCCAATTGTCTTGCTGCCCAATCCTCCAAACTCACCAGGAGTTGTCATGCCCGACCCCGTGAAAGAAGTTCGGCGCGCGTTGACCAATACCGAGATCAGTGCCCTCGCCGAAGGGATCGCTAGCGCGACATCGATGTCGGAGTTGGTCGATGCCGCGGTCCGCGGCCTGTTCGACACACTGCTGGCCGACCACGGCCGCCGGTTCGATGACTTCGACCGCGACACCCCGCTCGATCCGGGACGCTTCGCGATCCCGGCTATCCAGTGGCAGGCCCTCGCCGGTGCGGTCACCTCCCGCGCCGACGAATGGGGCGCTGCCACCACGATCGGATTGGAGTTGGTCAATATCTGGCCGAGCACCTTCGAGGACCCGACCGTGCCCGAACCCCGCTTAGCCGTCATCGACCGTCGCCCGCACCAGTTCGCCATCCACGTCACCCGCGATGCCGCCGACGAGATCGCCAAATGTGAACACCACCTGGCGGCGCTGGCCGACTACTACGGCCACACCTCGACGCAATACCTCGACGCGATGCACAGCTGGCACAGCCTGGTAGTCGGCCTGTTCGCCACTCGCCGGGGCGCCGACACCACCGTGACGCGTGACGGTCGCCTCTCGCTGTCGGTCAGCTGCGACCACCTGGTCTACGCCGCGGTGTTCCACGGCTCGCGTCGCCATTGCACCGACCCCGCCTGCCACGCAACCGCGTCCGACGACGGATCCTGGCACACCCCGAACGACAGCGTGCCGATTCTCGACCACGCTCACACGCCCAGCTACCCCCTCGACGCACCCCAGCCCGGCGATTGGTCGTTCCACTCCTAATCGCTGAGCACGTGCCCGTCGGTACCGCTACCGACGGCGCGCTCGGACCCTCCCCGGGCCGGGAGACCCGCCTGGTGAGCATCTCCGACGACGATTTCGGACACGAGGCCCTGCCGACCCCAGAGCAGGGGTTGATCAGAGACCTATCCCCGCTGATTCGGACCCTTCACCAACCCCGCAGCACCTTGCCACAGAACGGGCGTGAAATACGGTCCGGCAGAGTTGGGTCGGGAACTGGAGTAGCAAATGATCTCTGACGGTAGGACCCAGGGCCTTCGTGCCGCCGGTTTCCCGGTCGGTTGTGCGTCCCCTGGTGTCCCTGGTCAGGCAGTGGCCTCTCCAGCTCCCGCCACTTCAAAC
>NZ_JARWQD010000197.1 GCF_029869545.1 Nocardia wallacei
CAGGAGGGCGTCGATCCGCGCACCGAACCCCGGCCCGGCTTCCCGCTGGGCCGTCCCGGCGACGCGCGCGAGGTCGCGGCGGTGGTGGCCTTCCTTGCCACCCCGGCCGCCGGGTACGTCACCGGCGCGGCCGATGTCGTCGCCGGCGGCCTGCTGCGCATGGGCCCGCCGGCCGCGGCAACGCCCGGGCCCGCCCGTCCAGGTGCCCGAAACTACTGGTATTCCGCGACGAGTATGACCTTGCCGTCGTAGCGCGTCGGATCCACCAGGGCAACAACCATTTTGCCGTTCGGTGCATCGGCCGCGGTTCGCCAGACCGTCGGCATGTCGGCCAGTATCTGACCGTTCTCCTTCGGAATCCCCGACTCCGGATCGACATGTACCGACGTGATCGGCGCCAGCAATCCCATGCCCAGAATCCCCGGCACCGGGCTGTTGGACAGCGCCTGAGTTTCGCCGTGATCGAAGCCCACGCCGATCACACCTTCCGCCGGCACCCCGACGGGAACGATCGCGGACGCCGCGCCCGCAGAGACCGCGGCGACGACTCCGCCGCCAGCCAGTACTGCTCCCAACATCGCAACTGCACGAATACGCATACGTGGATTCCTCCCCACAGTCCGCCGACCTCTGTACAGTCGGCACAGAGGGAATCTAAAGCGAATTGAAAGCGAATGTCAACAGTACTGATGAACCCTGTGCGGAGCGCCTGGGCCAGGTGGACGCGCGCGCCGATCGCTGAGGTCGAGCCAGTGCGCGGCCACCAGCTGCGTCCACTGACACGACATCAGCCCGGCTCGAGACAGGGCAGCAGCCATCGCCCGATGTTCGGTACGAGCGTCGGCGCCGGTCGGGTACTCGGTGATAGCTGCCCGCCGCTGCTCCGATCGGCTGCGATTCGACGATTGAAGGCCGCACATCGCTCGCAACCTGCGAGCCGGCCCGGCATCGTCGGGCGCCCCGTCTGTGCGATATGCCATGCAATCACAGGCAATCCGGCCGTGGATGCCAGGCGTGTGCCAGCGAGGCGTAGTTACCGATGCACGCAACAGGCCACGCCACGACAGCGACCCGATTGCCCGCGCAGTGCACTCGCCCAACAAGGGACCGGGCACCAATGCGCCTCGGCACGGTCCGTCCGACCGGCAATCCCCGGGACCCACGGCGGCAATTCCCAAATCATTGTCGAAGCTACCGCTCACCTCGTACCGCACGAAGTCAGCACACAAATCTCGGCGGCGAAATCGAGTCATGCATACCCGTGCTGGCCGTCGACCGCCGTTGTCGCCCCTCGTGCCGACATCAGCACACAGGGGATTACAGAAGAGAGAGGACTCACCTCATGGCACGCAAGATTCACACGGTCGTCGAAATTACCGATGATCTCACCGGAGAGGTTTGCTCGAACGCGACGACTGTGCCGTTCTCCGTCCGTGGCATCGCCTATGAAGTCGATCTCGGCCCGGACAGTGAGCGGGAGATGGACGAAGCATTCGCACCGTTCATCCGTAAAGCGCGCAGGGTCACCAAGAAGAAGGCAGCAAAATCAGCCCGCCGTACACGATCGAGCGAGTCTCAGCTGATCAGAAAATGGGCCCAGGACAGCGGCCACCCGGTACCCGCCCGCGGTCGCGTTCCCGAAGACATCGTCACCGCCTACCGTGCCGCCCAGACCTCGGCACCGGAGCCGTCTGCGCTGTGACAATGAGCCGCCGACACACGCCCTGGAGCGACCCCTGGAATGACCCCTCGATTGACCCCGAGAATGGGTCCAGGGGGTGCGCCAGGGGGCAATCCAGGCGTCTGCCCAGGGGGCAATCCAGAGGTCAATCGCCAGCCAGCAGCTCTCTGAGCTGCGGGTTTCCGGCTCGCCCCCGTCCCCTCCGTTCGCAAGCGCCCGGTATTTTGACCACCCGCGATCTGCGTACCTTGACCACGGGTGGTCAAAATAACCGGGGACGGGGGCGAGCCGGAAACCCAAACCAACCAAACTCAACGGACCAAATCCACGGAAAAAGACAAAAGACAAAAGACACGGCACACATCCGTGTGCCGAGCGCGGGGGGGGGGGGGGGGGGGGGGGGGGGGCCCCCCCCCCCCCCCCCCCCCCCCCCCCCGCCCCGGGGGGGGGGGCGCCCGCCCGGGGGGGCGAGAGGGGGGCGCGCCCGGCCGGCCCGCCGCGGGAT
>NZ_JARWQD010000198.1 GCF_029869545.1 Nocardia wallacei
CGGGCGGCGGCGTACCCGGATCGCCCATCGCCCCGCGGTGGGGGCGGGCCGCGGCCCGCTGCCGATCTCGGGCCGGTCGCGCACCGACGCCGTGCGCATGGTCGAGCGCTTCCGGACCGCGTACGAGCTGCCGCGATTCAGCCTGCACCGCGCGGCGGACACGCTGACCCGGCAGCTCGCCCGCCTGGACCGCTCGACGCTGTCCGCCGGGGATCTGTGCCATGAGGCGGAGGTGCTGTTGCGCTGTGCCGCACCGATTCTCATCGATCTGGCCGCGGCGCTGCCCGATACCGCGATCGACGGGATCGGCGCCCGCGCCACGGTGGAACCGATTGCGCTGCCGCGCCTTTCACCGGTGGAGGGGTGAGATGACCGAGATCGTCATCGCGGGCGCCGGGGTGACCGGGCTGATCACCGCCGTCCGCTGCGCCCGTGCCGGGCATCGGGTGACCGTGGTCGACCGTGGCCCGATACCCAACCACGGGTCGAGCTCGTTCGACCAGCATCGGGTGTTGCGGACTTCGGGCGCCCCCGGCGCGGGTGCGTACCTGCATCGGGAGTGGCTGCGGCTGCAGAGCCTGCTCGGGGGCGGCTGCTATCGCCGCATCGGGGCGGTCACCGCCCGGCCGGTGGACGGTCCGGACACGCCGGTGCACGCGACGGCGAAGGTCGCGATCGTCGCACCGGACAGCCTGCCGCACATGGTCTTTCCCGATCGTCACGTCGGTGTTCAGGAGGTCGATGCCGGGGTCCTGCTGGCCGGACGCGTCCTGCACGCGGCCGCGCGCTGGCTGCGCGAACAGCCGACAGTCACGCTGCGGCCCTGGTGCGAGGTGACGGCCGTCGACACCGCGTCGGCACGCCTGCTGCTGTCCGGCGGCGGCGCGCTCGCGGGCGATCTCGTCCTCGTCGCGGCCGGGGCGTGGACGCGGGATCTGGTCGAGACGGCGACCGAGCTGCGCCGCCAGACCGTCGTCTACGTGCGGCCGCCGCACGAGCTGGCGTCGTGGTGGGAGCAGGCACCGGCGGCCTCCGGGCTCGGCGCCGACGGCACCGGGTGGCTGCTGCCGCCCGGCGCGGGCACCCTGCTCAAGCTCAGCGCCACGACCATGTGCCGCACCGTGGCCACCCTGACCGAACCCGCCGACGCCGACCTGGCCCTCGCACAGTATTGCCGCGAGCGCGTGCTCACCGCACCGCACCGCTATCCCGTGGTGGCGGTCAAGCACTGCCACTACACCGTCGACGCCCGGACCGGCCGCGCCGCGCTCGAACAAGTCGGTCCCGCGGTGTGGGCGCGCGCCGCCGTCGGCGGCGACGGCTTCCGCACCGCCCCGCTGATCGCCGACCAGATCGCCGAACTCGCCGCCGACGCCCTCGCGGCCTAGCCGAAAAGCCCGACAGGAGAAGGAAAACCATGAACGCCACCAACGATGCGCTGCTGGCCGTCGGCAGCGGGCTGCCGCTGTACCGGGAGTACCTGGTGCGCTCGGCCCATGCGCGCGCCCGCGCACTGGGCCTGGATCTGGTGCTGCTCAACAACATCGAACCCACCTGGCAGCGCGCCTATTTCGACGACATCACCGTCGCCAACCTGTTCGACCACCAGATCCTCGCCGACCAGGCGCGCCGGATCGCGCGGCGCCGCAGCATAGTCGGCGTGCTGTGCTGGGACGAACCGCTGGTCCAGCCCGCCGCCGACCTCGCCGACGAGTTCGGCGTGCCCGGCCTGACCGCGGCCGGAGTCCGCGGCTGCCGCAACAAACTTCGCACCCGCTCGGTCCTGACCGCGGCCGGACTGCTGCAACCGCGCTTCGAGCTCACCCACACCCTCGAGCAGGCCCGCGCCGCGGCCGACCGCATCGGCTACCCGGTGGTGGTGAAGCCGCAGGCGCTGGGCGCCAGCATGGGCGTCGTGCTGGCCCGCGACCGCGCCGAACTGGACTCCGGCTTCGGCGTCGCGGCCGGGGCCAGCGCCATCGGCGACGAGCCGTACCGCGGGACCGCGCTGGTCGAGCAGTACGCGATCGGCCCGGAGATCAGCATCGACGCCGCGGTGTACAAGGGCGAGTACCTGCCGATGTTCCTGGCACGCAAGCGCACCGGGCTCGAGCCCTACTTCGAGGAAGTCGGTCACCTCGTCGACGCCGACGATCCGCTGCTGCGCGACGAGACCCTGCTGGCCACGCTGGCACGCGCCCACCGCGAACTGGGTATCGAGAACGGCATCACGCACAGCGAGGTGCGGCTGACCTCGCGCGGCCCGCTGATCATCGAGGTCAACGGGCGGCTGGGCGGCGATCTGATTCCGTTCCTCGGCAAGATCGCCACGGGCATCGATCCGGGCGAGGTTCTCGTGGATATCGCCGCGGGCCGCCGCCCCACCCTGATGCCCACCCGCAATGCGGTGGCGGGCATCCGATTCGGCTATCCGCGGCGCGACTGCGTGGTGCGGGCGGTGCGGGTGCCCGACCGCGCCCCCGGGCTGGTGACCGCGGCGGCCATGGTCGATCCGGGTGCGGAGCTGCGGCTGCCGCCCGGCGGCTACATCGCGCGGCATTCCTTCGTGGTGTGCGAGGCGTCGAACGCCCGGCGCTGCGACGAATTGCTCGATGCCGCCGCGGATCTGGTCCGGCTCGAGGCCGATCCGCTCGAACCGCCCTCGCCCGGTGCGACATTCACGCTCCCGGCCGGACTCCTGGACGCCGACGAATGATCAATTACGAGGGCCGCCGCTTCCGCAATCCCGCCGCCGACGACGGCGTGGTCGCCCGCTACCACCAGCGGGGAGACCTGGTCTGGGCGCACTTCTCCGGCGGCCGGGTGCGGCGCGGCAGCGTCAACGGCGTCGTCGACGAGGCCGGTGTGCTCCGGCTGGCCTACACCATGGTGCTCGCCGACGGCGAACTGGTCACCGGCGTCACCCACTCGACACCCGAGCACACCGAGGACGGCGTGCTGCGGCTGCGTGAGCGCTGGGAACGGCACGGGCCCAACGGTTCCAGCGGCATCTCCTACCTGGAGGAGCTGCGGTGAACGGCCTGCGGCGGGTCGTCGGCGGACGGCTGCACTACCCCGGCGACCCGGGTTTCGCCGCGGCCACCGCGCCGTTCAACACCCGCTACGCCGACGCCCGGCCGCTGGCCGCGTTGTCGGTGCGCGACCGCGTGGACGTGGCCCGCGCGGTCCGGTGGGCCCGCGACCACGGCGTGGCCGTCGCTCCCCGCGGCGGCGGCCACAGCTACGCGGGGTTCTCCGCGGGGACCGGGCTGGTGCTGGATCTGCGGGCACTGGACGATATTCGTGTCGACGCCCCCGCGGGCCAGGTAACCGTCGGCGGCCGCGCCCCCGGCGGCGGGCGGTAAGCCGCCCAGCGGCCCGGCGATCAGCCACGGATCCCCGACCCGGGTCTCGTTGACGATCGCGGGGCTCACCCAGCCCGTGCGGACCTTGCGGACGTGGAATTCGATCTCCCCGTACGGGTTCGTCGGAATCGCCGGAGAC
>NZ_JARWQD010000199.1 GCF_029869545.1 Nocardia wallacei
GTGATCAGCTCCAGGCCCTCCGCCTTGTGCCCGCCGAGCCACCAGTACCACCCCGCGGCCGCCGCCAGCCCCCACGCCCCCGCCGCCCGCGCCCCCCCCCCCCCCCCCCCCCCCCCCCCCGCGGCGGGGGCGGGGGGGGGGCGCGGGGGGGCCCGGCGGGGGGGGGGGCTCGGGGGCGCGCGGCGGCCGCGGGGTGGTACTGGTGGCTCGGCGGGCACAAGGCGGAGGGCCTGGAGCTGATCACCGCGGCCGCCGAACTGCCCGGCGAGGTGGAGGACGAGACCCGGGCCACCGTCTACGCGCTGGTGGTGCACTTCCTGTCCTCCGGCCCGAATGACGCCAATCAGCTGCAGGATTGGATCCGCAAGGCATCCCGGTTCGATCGGCACAGCGCGGCCCGCCACCCGACGATGGGGTTGATCGGTGCGCTGGAACGCCTGCTGGAGGGCCCCGACGCGATGCTCACCGCGTTCGAACCGCAGCTCACCGACGACGACCCGTGGGTGCGCGCCTTGGCCCGGCTGCAGATGGGCAAGATGCGGATCGTGGTCGGCCGGGACGCGCAGGCGGCCGACGACCATCTCGAGGCGTCGCTCGCCGAATTCCGTGCCCTCGGCGAGCGATGGGGCATGTCGTTCGCGCTGACCGAGCTGGCCGACCGCATCGCCGTGCGCGGCGACTTCGCCGGTGCCTGTGAGCTTTTCGACCAGGCGATCACGGTGGTCAGCGCCGTCGGCACGCTCGAGGACGTCGCCCGGATCCGAGCGCGGCAGGCGCAGCTGTACCGGCTGCTGGACGACCCGGAGGCCAGCGCGGCCGCCCTGGCCGAGGCCGAGCACCACGCGGAGCGGGCCGCCTGGCCCAACACACTGGCCATGCTGGCCCTGGAGAAGGCGGAGCTGGCCCGCTGGAACGGCGACACCGAACAGGTCCATCGCCAAATCGACGTCGCGACAACGATTCTGGGCAGCGATGCGGAACTGCCGAACGTCCGCGCGCAGATCCACCTCCTGCTCGGGTATCTCGCGGACGATCTCGACGCGGCCCGCGAACACCACACCGCGGCCTTCCGGGCGGCCGTCGAGGCGGGATTCGCGCCCCTCACGGCCCGGGCCCTCGTGGGGGTCGCGGACCTGGCGCTGCGTAGCGGCCAGGACCGGCAGGCCGCGCGGCTGCTCGCGGCGAGTACCGAGGTCCGGGGCCTGCCCGACCGTTCCCTGCCGGATTCGGCGCGGATCGAGCAGACAGCACGAGATCGCCTCGGCGAAGCGGACTTCACCGAGGCGATGGGGGAGGGAGCGAAGGCGGACCCGCACGATCTGGTCGCGGCTACGCTCGCTTCGTGAACGTGGCACGGGACCACAGGTATCCGACGAGGGCGAACCCGGCGCACCAGGCGAGCGCGGCGGCGGTGTAACCGCCCGAGGGGGTACCCGCGAGAAACCCGCGCAGGGATTCGATGATCGGCGTGAAGGGCTGATACTGCGCGAACTGCCGCACACCCTGCCCCATCTTCTCGGCCGGGACGACCGCGCTGCTCAGGAAGGGCAGCATGATCAGCGGCACCACGGCCATGCCCGCGGACTCCGGCGTCTTCGCCGCCATGCCCGCGGCGACGGTGAGCCACGCCGCCGCAAAGGATGTCGCGGCCATGACGCCGATCGCGCCGAGCCAGTCGGCCGCGGTCGCCGACGGCCGGAACCCCAGCGCGAAGGCCACACCGATGACGGCGGCGATGGCCACGGCATTGGTCACGATGGTGGCCGCGACATGGCCGGTCAGGACGGCGCCGCGGGAGACGTCCATCACCTTGAACCGGTTGATGATGCCCTTGGCCATATCGGAACTCACCGCCACCGCGGTGCCCGACAACCCGTAGCTGATGGCCAGCAGGAGCATGCCCGGGGTGGCGTAGTCGATATAGTCCTCGCCGACGTCGAAGGCGCTGCCGAAGACGTAGACGAAGATCAGCATCATCACGACCGGCATCAGGGCCGCGTTGAAGATGGTGACCGGCGTCCGGACGGTGTGTTTGAAGTTGCGCCGCAACATGATCGACGAATCGGACAGCGAGGCGGTGATGGTGCTCATTTGTCGACAACCTCCGTGGTTGCGTGGCCGGTGAGGGAAAGGAAGACGTCATCGAGATCGGGGGTGTGGACGGAGACCTCGTCGGCCTCCAGCGAATGTTCGGCGAGCCGATCCAGCAGGTGGCGCAGGAATTTCGTCCCGCCGTTGCCGGGCACCCGCAGGGCCAGGGCCTCGTCGTCGCGGGTGGAGCCGGGCAGAATGCGTTGCGCCGCATCCAATTCCGTGGCCGCGGCGAACCGGAGCCGGACGTGGCTGCCGGGCACTCGGCGCTTGAGGTCCTCGGGCGTGCCCTCGGCGACGATGCGCCCCTGGTCGAGCACGGCGATCCGGTCGGCCAGCTGATCGGCCTCCTCGAGGTACTGGGTGGTGAGGAAGATCGTCACACCGTCGGAGGTCAGGTCCCGCACGATCTCCCACATGGTGCGGCGGCTGCGCGGATCCAGTCCCGTGGTCGGCTCGTCGAGGAAGACGATCTCCGGCTTGGTGACCAGCGTCATCGCCAGGTCGAGCTTGCGGCGCATGCCGCCGGAATAGGTCGCCGCCCGCTTGTGCGCCGACTCCGCCAGATCGAATCGGTCCAGCAGCTCGCCGACCACGCGCTTGCTGTCGCTGCCGCGCAGGCGGTGCAGGTCCGCCATCAGCTGCAGGTTCTCCTCGCCGGTCAGCAGCTCGTCGACCGCCGCGAACTGGCCGGTGACCCCGATCGACGCGCGCACCGCCTTGGTCTCGGTGGCGATATCGTGCCCGGCCACGCGTGCCGTGCCGCCATCGGCCTTCAGCAGTGTGGTCAGGACGTTCACCGTGGTCGTCTTGCCCGCGCCGTTCGGGCCGAGCAGGGAGAAAATCGAACCGGCACCGATGGTCAGGTCGATGCCGTCGAGAACGGTCTTGTCCCCGTACGCCTTCCGCAGCCCGGAGGCCGCAATTGCTGTGCTGTTCATGGCAACACTGTCGCGAGCCCGGCTGATACGGCCCTGATGCCGACCTGATACGCCCGCTGACACGCATCGAGCCTGGAACCCTCCTGTCCCCGGCCCATCGCATGTCCCGGAACTGGCTCGGCCATCGCATGTCCCGGAACAGGCCCGGCCCATCGCATGTCCCGGAACTGGCTCGGCCATCGCATGTCCCGGACGCTCTTACCGGGACTCCCCGAAGGCGCGGCGGTAGGCGCCCGGCGTGGTGCCGAGGTGGAGCCGGAAATGGCGGCGCAGATTGACCGCCGAGGCGAGCCCGGACCGGGCGGCGATGGTTTCCACCGGAAGGTCGGTCTGTTCCAGCAGTTCGCGTGCGGTGCCGAGGCGCTGGGCGAGCAGCCACTGCCCCGGGCTGGTGCCCAGCTGTTCGGCGAACCGCCGGGCGAGCGTCCGGTTCGACAGTCCGGCGTGCCGTGCCAGCCGCCCGACGGTGAGCTGGGTGTCGAGCCGGGCGGTGGCCCACTCCAGCAGCGGCGCCAGCGATTCGTCGGCCGTGGCCGGGGTGGGCTGCGTGACGTACTGGAGTTGGCTGCCGTCCCGGTGCGGCGGCAGCACCATGTTCCGGGCGACCTCGGCGGCGTAGGCCGCGCCGTGGTCGGAACGCACGAGGTGCAGGCACAGGTCGATGCCCGCACCGGTTCCCGCGCTGGTCGCCACATCGCCGTGGTCCACGTAGAGCACGTCCGGGTCCACCTGTACCCCGGGGAACGTGGAGGCGAGCAGGTCGGTGTGGCGCCAGTGGGTCGTCGCGCGGCGGCCGTCGAGCAGCCCGGCCCGAGCCAGCACGAAGGCGCCGGTGCAGACGGCGACGATCCTCGCCCCGCGCCGATGCGCGGCCCGCACCGCCGCGACGACACCCGGCGATACCGGCGCGTCGGGCGGCTGCCAGCCGGGGACGATCACGGTATCCGCCTCCCGCAGAGCCGTCAGCCCCGCGTCCACCACCATCGCGTAGCCGACGGTGGTCCGCAGCGGGCCGGGATGCTCGTCGCAGATCCGGAAGTCGTAGCGGGCGGGCATATTCGGCCGCACGGTGCCGAATACCTCGGCGGCACAGGCGAGTTCGAAGGGTGACTGCGGTGGGTTCAGCAGCGCCACCACCCGATGGCGGTCCATGGCAAGAATATACCTAAAGATGTCTTTTCGGACTCTGTGCAGGTAGACAGGGCTCTGGGCACAGTGGTGGCATGAGTGCAACCACGGATGTGCGGAGGACGACGGTCCAGGTCGACGGCGCGGCGGCCAGCTATCTCACCGCCGGGCAGGACGGTCCGCCGGTATTGCTGCTGCACGGGACGTACTGGAGCCGGGTGTGGCAGCCGGTGCTGGGCGGTCTCGCGGAGTCGGGGCTGCGGCCGGTGGCGGTCGACCTCCCCGGGCTGGGCCGTTCGGAAGGCGAACTCACCCCGCGGACGGCCACGGTCCCCGCCCTCGCGGAGTGGGTGGTGCGATTCGCCTCCGCACTGCAGATCGCCGGGCCGGTCGCGGTGGCCGGTCACGACATCGGCGGCGCCATCGCCCAGCATCTGCTCGCCCACGATCTGCTGGAGGTCTCGCGGCTGGCCCTGGTCAATTCCGTCGCCTACGACTCCTGGCCCGCGCCGCACGTGGCGCGGTACCGGGACCCGGACGTCGCCGCGGCGACCACCGGTGCGGAACTTCTCGCCGCCCGCCGCCGGGCCGTGGCCACCGCGCTCGCCGGTGCCGCCACCGGGCGGCTGATCGCCGACTACGCCGATCCGTGGACCGATCCGCGGGTCCGCCGCTCCTGGCTGGCCCTGGCCGCCGCGGCCGACAGCCGCTACACCCTCGACCTCGTTCCCGCACTTCGCCATTCGACGGTCCCCAAGCTGCTGATCTGGGGCGAGGACGACAGCTTCGAGCGGTTGGAATACGCCGAAAAGTTCGCGCGGGAGATCCCCCACACCACCCTCGTCCGCATCCCGGCCGCCGACCACATCCCCACAGAGTCCGCCCCCATCCACATCGCCGACACCCTCGGCAAATTCTTCACGCGGTGAGAAACCGGACCGGAGTGACTGAGAAGGATCGCAGTGCTGTCGTCTCGCTGTCCGCTGCCTTGGCTGGCCCGGATGGCCTGTGTGGCAAAGGGTTCGTGCGGGTGGGTGCTGTCGACGGCCTGGTGGTCAGGCGTGCTGCGGGGGCTGGGGGCGGCTGCCGCGGGCGCTGAGTCGGCGGATCGGGGCGATGAGTGAGCGGTAGATCGGCCGGACCAGGCGGCCGGTGAGATAGCGGTGGCGTTCCTCGTGCCAGACCCGGGCCCGGCGGTGTGCGGCGAGGGGGGACCAGCGGTCGGGGTCCGGTGGCGCGGAGGTGTGGAATTCGATGCGGCACAGGTGTTTTGTGCTGACGAAGCCGTACTGGCGCGGGCTGACGAGCCGTATCGGCGCGCCGTGGTCGCTGTCCAGGGGGCGCCCGTCGAGGCGGTCGGCGATGAGTACGTCGTCGGCCAGGGCGTCCTCGAGCAGCACGATCGATCGGTAGCCGTCGAGGCCTTCGAAAACGACGTGACTGATCGGGGCGCCCGATTCGACCAGCGACTCCACCCGCGTGCGATAGAGGGTCTCGAACGCCGTTCCCTCCCACAGCAGATCGGTCGCCGACCACCCGGCGACACAGTGGAAGTCGGTCCTGATCGCTGTGCGCGGCAGCTTCGCGAGGTCGGCCGGGGTCAGGCTGAAGCCTTCGGTCAGGGCCCCGCCTATCTCGATCACCGGATGGTCGGGGACGGGCGGCGGCGGGTGATGCAGATGCGTGCCGAAGCGCGGGAATCCGTCGACCGCGCGCTGGCCGGGAGGAAGTGCCATGCCGTATGCCTCCATATGGGATGTCCACTCTATATGGAATGAACGTACTACTTAAAGGTATGTGTGGCAACCGGTGCCGTCGCTTGTCGTTTCGGCGCTGGGGCTGCGGCAGCTCCAAGGCGGCCCGCAGCCTGCCGCACTTCGGACGGCTGACAATGTCCTGGTTGTGGACTAGCAGCTCACAAGCTTTAATATACGCAAACGTATTCGTTTGCTAATTGGAGATGCGATGGAACACGCTGAGGTGTTGGTGGTCGGGGCCGGGCCGTCCGGGCTGGTGCTGGCCTGCGGCTTGGCCGCGCAGGGCGTGGCGGTTCGGGTGGTCGACAGGGCGAGCGGCCCGGCGGTGACCTCGCGGGCGAATATCCTGCACGCGCGTGGCGTCGAGGTGCTGCAGCGGGTGGGGGCGCTGGGCGATCTGCGGGAACGATCGCTGGCGCCGGTCGGCATGCGGATGTACGTGCGCTCACGCCCCATCGCGACCATGCGCTTCGCGCCCGACGAGCGCGAGTCGACGCAGGCGCTGTTCGTCTCGCAGGCCGATATCGAGGAACAGCTGCGGCGGCGGCTCGCCGAACTGGACGTGACCATCGAATGGAACCGATCGGTCGTGGCCGCGAAGCAGGACGCCGAGGGTGTGACGGTGGAATTCGCCGACGGCGCGCGCCTGCGGGCGGACTGGCTGGCCGGTTGTGACGGGTCGCGCAGCGCGGTGCGCGAGGCCGCGGGGATCGAGTTCCCCGGCGTGCCGGTGGTCGAGCAGTTCCTGCTGGCCGATGTGCACGCGGACTGGGATCGGGACCGGTCCACCTCGGCGGGCTTCTATCACCGCGACGGCCTGCTGCTGGCGATTCCCATGCGCGGCAACGACGTTCGCGCCGACCGATGGCGGCTGATGGCCGACGTCCCGGCCCTCGACGGGCATCTCTCGTCGGAGGACATCGTCGCGCGCTTCGAGCGGCTGCTGCCCGAACGGGCGGGAGTCGCCGGCGTCCGCATCCGAGATGCCTTGTGGACCTCGGTGTTTCGCATCCACCGCAGGCTCGCCTCCGATTACCGGGCGGGTCGCATTCTGCTCGCCGGCGACGCCGCGCACATACACAGCCCGATCGGCGGGCAGGGGATGAACACCGGAATCGGTGATGCCGAGAACCTGGCGTGGAAACTGGCCCTGGTCGCGGCCGGGCGGGCGGAGGCGACGCTGCTGGACACCTATGCCGCCGAGCGGCGCCCGCTGGCCGCCGAAGTGCTCCGCAGCACCACGGCCAATACGAAAATCCTTGTGGGCGAGGGGATTCTGGCGCGGATCATTCGCGACCGGATCTTCATCCCGCTGCTGAACTCCGAGAAGGTGCAGCAGCGAGCCACGCGTACCGCGTCGCAATTGTGGGTCACCTATCGGAAGGGCCCGCTGGGCGGGCGCGGGCCCGCACCCCGGCCCGGCGATCGCGTACCCGACCGCGACTGCGAGCGTCTCGACGGCGGCACCACACGGCTGACCGCCGAACTGGGTCCCGCCTGGGTGCTGCTCGCACCCCGCGACGCCGCCCTCGACGCGTTGACCAGCGTGGCCGTGCGGCACCTCGGCCCGAACGTGACCGCTTTGACCGACGCGGCGGCGCGGACGCCGCTGCTGATCCGTCCCGACGGGCACCTGGCCTGGCGCGGCGGCGACCCCGCCGTGCTGCACCATTGGTTCACCCAGACCCTCTACTCCAGGATCGACACATGAGCACCCAGGCGCCGCGCCGCGACGGACCGGGACGTCCCCGAGACCCCCACGCCGACACCGCCATCCTGCGCGCCGCGGTCGAGGTGCTCATCGAACGCGGCGTCGACAACGCGAGCATGGAGAGCATCGCCAAGCGGGCCGGGGTCGCCAAGGTCACCGTCTACAAACGCTGGAAAACCAAGGAGGACTTGCTCGCTCAGGCCATCGAGCACGCCCGCGACGACATCCCGGGCGTCCCGCCGAAGACCTCCGCCGCCACCCTGCCCGGCCTGCTCGAGGCGATGCTCCCGGCGTGGGGCGCCGCCCTCGCCGACCCCCGGTACCGTCTGCTCTCCGCGCGCCTGCTCGGCGCGGGCCCCAGCCACCCGGCACTCCTCGACGCCTACTGGCGCCATCACGTCGAACCCCGGCGCGAACGATCCCGCGCCCTGCTCGCCCAGGCCCAGGCCGCGGGCGTCCTCCCGGCGACCGCCGACCTCGACATCCTGCTCGACATGCTCAACGGCGCCATCATGCACCACCTGCTCCTGGAACCGGCATCCTCGGCCCCGGACGCCACCGCCCTCACCACCTACCTGCGCCGCCTACTCCGCCAAGCCGGATTCCCCCTCGCCGAAACGTGAGCACCCTCGAACCGTTCCGGTCGGTTCAGCGGAGGTGGAGCCGGAGGAAGTTACCGAGGCCGCGTCGGCGCCAGTCGATGATCATCCTGGGTGTGGGCAACCAGAACGGGTCGGGTATCGGGACGCCGAAGCGCGATGGGCGAGTGAGGCCGAATCGGCCGGGCCTGCGGGCGAGGGTGAGGGCCGGGATGTCGGGCTGGTAGTCGTGGTCCAGCCGCCCCGGGGCGAGGATCTCGGTGATCAGGCGGGCCATCTCCTCCGGGGACCGCGTGATTCCGTGGATCTCGGGATGCGCGCGCTGCCACTGCCGTGCGGCGTCCTCGGAGGCGAAGAAGCTGTTGTAGTCGCACCACCCGACCACCCGGTGGGGCATCTCGCGTAGCGGATAGCCGAGATGGACCCGCAGCGTCTTCGGTGCGAAGTCGAGCAGAATGCCGTCCTTGCCGACCAGGCGCACGGGTTGTTCGGTCTGCCGACACACCGACTCGACGATCACCTCGGAGCCCGGGAATTGGCCCGAGATCGCGCAGGCCTCGACCGCGCATTCGGCGAACCAGCGCTGATGGCCGTCGACGGTGATTCGGTAGTGATTGGCGAAGGTCGCGAACGGCCGCGCGTAGACGAGTTCGCCCAGCGGCGGTTGCGGGGCGGGCAGCACCTCGTCCTGAAATACCGGGCTGTCGGCGTGTTCCTCGTCCTGGCGGGCCACGCAGATCGCGCCCTCCAGGGCGCGCAGATCCGCCCCGAGTTCCACGTCGGAGAGCGCGAATTCGGTCCGCAACTCGGCGATGGTGGGCGCGCTCCCGCTGCTGCGGACCTGGTCCATGATGCGCTGCCGGACGGCCCGCGCCCGCGCGCTCAATGCTGCCATGACATGCCTTCCTGTGAATCGGCCTCGGATTCACGCGGCCAAGGCCCGCTTGTGTTCATTGGTCACATAGTGATCAGTGTTCACGATACTCGAGGAATGTCAAGCCACGCGGCGGCTGCGGTGATCCGGTCGTAGGAAGTCGTGCTCGGGCCGAATTACATGTCACCGGCGATTTCGGTGGCGGCCCGGTGGATGGCGTGGGCGAAGGCTCGGACGGTGGGGGTTTCGCGGGCGGTGGGCCATGCCAGTCCGTATTCGAGGGGCGGGGCGTCGGGCAGCGGGATCAGGGCGAAATCGTCGCGCCGGTGGTATTGCTCCAGCAGGCCGGAGACGACGGTGACGCCCTTGCCCGCGCCGATGAGGCCGAGGGTCTCGTGGAAGGTCGTGACGGGCAGGTGCTCGATGACCGCGCCGGACGGCGTGTGGCGCGGGTAGTGGGTCTCGTGGAAACCGCGTGACAGTCCGGAGAAGGTGATCAGCGGCGCGCGGGCCAGGTCTTCCAGCGAGGCCGTGTCCTGCCGGGCGAGGGGATGGTCGGCAGGGACGAGCAGTGCCGCGGCAAGGGAGAACAGCACCCGGCCGGTGGTGAGGCCCGGTTCATCGATCGGGAACTCGCTGACCTGCAGGTCGATCTCGCCCGCCTTGATCGGGCCGTAGGAGTCCGCCAGCGACATCTCCGTGATCCGCACCTCGCAGTGCGGGTGCTCCGCCCGGAACGCGTCGGCGGCCCGGACCAGCACCTTGCCGTTCCACGGTGCGGAGAAGGCGACCCGGATCGTGCCAGCGATGCTGCTCGCGGCCGCGGTGGCGTTGCGGATCGCGTCCTGGATCTGGCGGTAGCCGGGGAGCAACTCGTCGCGGAAGCGCCGCCCGAGCGGGGTGAGGACGACCTGCCGGCTGGTGCGTTCGAACAGCGGGCCGTTGATGCGGCGCTCCAGCTTCTTGATGGTCTGGCTGACCCGTCCGGGCGAGACGCGCAGGCGTTCGGCGGTGCGGGCGAAGTGCAGTTCCTCGGCCAGGATCAGGAACGTTTCGATCTCGTGCCGCTCCATCTCAACCCCTTAGTCCCGCTAAACGCACGCTTACAATTTCGTCATTGTCGCCTCCCTTCGTCAATCGCTCGGCATTAGCCTCGCTAAACATTGCTTCGCCGACTCGTCATTGTTCCGGTTGCGCCGATGCCCCAGGGTGGAAAGGCGTCACACACAGCCCCGTCCTTCGAATCGAATTCGCAATGGCTGCAACGTATTCGAGCTTCCGGACGGGGCTCGGCAGGCTAGGAGAACGATGCAAGCGATCAGGATCCACGGCCGGGACACCGGCCCGGCGTTGGAGGACGCCCCGTATCCACATGCCTCGGAGAACGACGTCGTCGTCCGGGTGCACGCGGCCGCCTTCACCCGCGGGGAGCTGGAGTGGCCGGGCACCTGGAGCGACCGCGCCGGTCGGGACCGAACCCCGGTGATTCCCGGGCACGAGGTGTCGGGTGTGGTCGCCGAACTGGGTCTGGGGACGACCGGATTGTCCGTCGGGCAACGCGTGTTCGGATTGACCGACTGGACCCGTGACGGGACCCTCGCCGAATACGTCGCGGTGGAGGCCCGGAATCTGGCACCGCTGCCTGCCTCGATCGATCACGTGCGCGGTGCCGCGCTGCCACTGGCCGGGCTCACCGCATGGCAGGGGTTGTTCGATCACGGACGGGTGGAATCCGGGCACACCGTGCTGATCCACGGCGCGGCCGGTGCCGTCGGGTCGCTGGCGGTGCAGCTGGCCCGGGATGCCGGAGCCCGCGTGATCGGCACCGGCCGCGCCGCCGATCGCGACACCGCCGTCGAGTTGGGCGCCGACGAGTTCGTCGACCTCGACACCGAGCGGCTGGAGGATGTGGGCCCGGTCCACGTGGTGTTCGATGTCATCGGCGGGGAGGTCCTCGAGCGCTCGGCATCGCTGGTGCGGCCGGGCGGCAGCCTGGTGACGATCGCCGCGCCGCCCGCCGTGCGGCCCGTGGACGGTCGCGCCGTGTTCTTCATCGTCGAACCCGATCGCGCCCGGCTCGTCGACCTGGCCCGCCGGGTGCACGATGGCCGCCTGCGCCCACCGGTCGGCGCCGTCCACTCCCTGGCCGCGACCGTGGCCGCGTTCACCAGCGGTCAGGCGCGCGGCAAGACCGTCACCCGAATCATCGACGACCGCGGCTGAACTCACCGGCGGGGCTCGAGGTGCCCCTGGCTGGAGCTTCCCATTCGCACAGAGAGGTTGATACGTCATGACCACCGTCACCGAGGCTTCCGCGCCGCCGGAGCGCGCCCGGCGCATGCCGTTGGCGCTGGCCGCCCTCGCCCTCGGCGCCTTCGGTATCGGGCTCACCGAATTCGTGATCGTCGGATTGCTGGGCACCATCGGCAGCGATCTGTCGGTCAGCATCCCGACCGCCGGACTGCTCGTCAGCGGCTACGCGATCGGCGTGGCGGTCGGTGCTCCGATCATGACCGCGGCGGGCACGCGGGTGCCGCGCAAGACCATGCTGATGATCCTGATGGGGATCTTCATCGCCGGAAATCTGCTGGCGGCACTGGCTCCCGGCTACGGGGTCCTGATGGCAGGGCGCATCGTCTCGGCGCTCACCCACGGCGCGTTCTTCGGCATCGGGTCCATCGTGGCGGCCAACCTGGTCGCCCCCGACCGCAAGGGCAGCGCCATCGCGATGATGTTCACCGGTCTCACCGCCGCCAACGTCGCGGGGGTGCCGCTGGGAACGTTTCTCGGGCAGCAGTTCGGCTGGCGCTCCACCTTCTGGGCGGTGAGCGCGATCGGTGTGGTCGCGCTGCTGGCGGTGGCCGCGCTGGTGCCGCCGCAGCCGCGCACCGAACAGGGCGGGCTGCGCGCCGAGCTGACGGTGTTCCGGCGGCCGCAGGTGTGGCTGGCGCTGCTGGTCACCGCGCTCGGGTTCGGCGCGGTGTTCGCGGCCTTCACATTCCTGGAACCGATCATCACCGAGGTGACCGGGCTGCCGGATGCCGCCGTGTCCTGGATTCTCGTGGTCTTCGGGCTGGGCCTGTTCCTGGGCAACGTCGTCGGCGGGAAGCTCGCCGACCGGGCCGTCATGCCCACCCTGTACGGATCGCTCGCCGCGCTGGCGGTGGTCCTGCTGGTGTTCACGGTGACGGCGCACAGCACGATCCCCGCGATCATCACCGTATTCGCGTTGGGCGCCTTCGGTTTCGCGATCGTCCCGGCCGTGCAGATGCGGGTGCTGGACAAGGCCGCCGACGGACCGGCGCTGGCATCGGCCTCCAATATCTCCGGCTTCAACGTCGGTATCGCCGTGGCCTCGTGGCTCGGTGGCGCCGCGATCGACGCCGGGTTGGGTTTCACCGCGCCCTCGTGGATCGGCGCCATCATGGCCGCCGCCGCGCTGGCCGTCGCGCTGCTGTCCGGCGCTCTCGACCGCCGTACCCACACACCGGGCTCGGCAGCACCGAAACACGCCATGGTCGACTGACTCGGCGGGCGTACCGGAGGAGCCGAGGTCTGTCACGGACGGCCTCGGCTCCCGCTGCGTCACAGGCCGCCGACGCCCTTACCGAGCACCACGGTTCCCATCACCAGCAGCACGATCGCCAGCACCGCATGGTTGTTGGCCTGCAACCACTCTCGCGCGGTATCGAGCGTGGCTCGCAGACGATCCGCGGCCAGCACGTAGCCGACCACGACGAGCAGCACGCTCGCCGCGGCGATCATCGTGTAGACCACCACCGCCACGACTTCGGCGCCGCCTCCGAGTCCACCGGACCCGATACCGACCCCCGCGGACACGCACAACAGCAGGTTCTTCGGGTTCAGCGCGGCCAACGTGGCACCGAGTCCGACCGCCCGCGCCGGGGCGAGCCCGTCGATGGCCCGCATCCAGCGCGGCGTCGCGGTGTCGGAGCGGGCTCGCCATTGCCGACCCGCCAAGCCGAGCAGCAGGACGCCGAGCACGATCTTGACCCACGCCACCGCCGGGGACGGCTCCCGGTCGCCGCCGAACGCGCCGGAGAGCAGGACGACCACCGCCGTCACCACGGCGATCGCGGCCACCCATCCGGCGGCGAATCCCAGCCCCGGCGCGGTGGAGGTGTTCGACAGAATCACCAGGATGGCGGCGACGAGCGGGATCGGCGAGATGGCCACCCCCATCGCCAGCGGGAGCAGATCGCCCAGCACGGTGCCCATTCCGGCACGCTAACGACCAGGTGGGCCGGTCCTCATCACACCATGAAGGTGAAACCAGGCAGGACGGACCGTTGATTCCGAATTACCGCCCGATCAAAGGATTATTACCGTTGTCATTCATAGTGGGTGCCGCGGGGCAGGATTCGGGCGATGAGGGTCAGGGCTACAGCGATTACCGCCCCGGCCCTGGCAACGCCCCCACCCCACAGGGTTATAAAATCCGCCCCCGCGCCCAAAAAAAAGATAAGGACAATGA
>NZ_JARWQD010000200.1 GCF_029869545.1 Nocardia wallacei
TTGTCCCCCCCCCGCGGGGCGCCCCGCCGGGCCCGGGGCGGGGGGGCGGCCCCCCGCCCCCCCCGGCCCCGGTAGGGGGGCCACCCCCGGGGGGGTTTTCCCCGGGGGTTTCACGCACGACCGACCGCCGACGGCATCATCTCCGAGCGTCCGCAGAACGGGGACCGGAGACGCGCCTTCTCAGAAGTCGGTGTACTCGGCGAATCGCTCGCCGGTCGCGGGGTCGCCGTGATAGACCGCTGGTCCATCGTTGAGGTTGATGCGGATCGGCCCGGTGTGATCGAAGGTGTCGATGTGCACGACACGGCGATCGTCGCTTCGCCCCCGATACACCGTGACCTCGATATCGTCGCGGGCGATCCGATCATCGACAAGTTCGTTGCCGTGCAGGACAACCCGCACCTCCGCCTCGGGGTCTACCGGATCGATGTGCAGCACGGTGTGCCCGGAATCAGCCTGCTCCGCGCGGAGCGATCCCCACAGCGCGTCGGTGACGACGATGGGCGTGCTGGTGGCGGACGGCCCGACGGGTGGGGTTTCGGGTTCACGGCCGTGAGTAAGTGCGGTGATGAGGTGCGGCAGGGCGGCGCGGGCCTCGGCGATCGCCTCGTCGAGAAGATCGGACGCGACATCGACCAGCTGGTCTTCGAAGCTGGCGTTCGGCCCGAAATCTGTTCCGACGGAAGCCTCGCCGAGCAGCACACCAGCTTTGCGCACCGACACCGTGACGACGCGGGCGTCGAGTTCGGTGAACATCCGGGCATCCTCGCGGACCTGCCGCTCGGCCTCGACCTGCGCCGGGCCGCGGGCATATCCGAGTGCCGACAAGTCCGCCCGCCGCGCCGCGACGGTGTAGCAGGGCAGAAAGTACCGCGGAGGATGTCCGTGTGCGATCAGGTCGGTGGCGATGACGTCGGGAGACCACGAATCGGTGTACTCGCCCAACCATGACCGGTCCGGATCGTCGTCCGGGGTAGCTGTCGCGGTCACGACGAGGCCGGTCAATTCCGGGTCGTCGAGCAGAAATCGAACGGCGTCATCGCCGCAGCATTCATAGGTGCGCGCAGGTTCGAATGCGATCGCGTGACGGTAGGCCACGGCGGCAGACAGTCCGTTGGTGCGACCGGTCCGGTACCGTCGAATCACGTTGGCGTCGATAGGTGATCGCGACATGTGCGAGCCTCCAGTTCTACGCGGCCGGCGGTCCGGCAGGTTGAGGCGCTGTCGTAATGGGTCGGCTGAACCGGCGACCTGTGGCCGGCAGGCGGCGGTCGGTGCCCATGATTGCGGAGGGCTGTCCGGTGAAGTCGCAGACGACGACTTCCGTGGGGACCGGCCGCTGGTGCCAGTCGTCGGCGTAGCAGGTGGTGTCGACGCTGCAACCGGGCTCCAACGCGATACCGGTCGCTGTGTGGAACCTCTGGTACTCGGCGTCCGGATTCTCGGTGTAGCAGCGTTTTCCGCTGTGGCTGAACGGTGCCGACTGCTGCGGGACGAGGAACACACCATGGCGTGCCAGCTGTGCTGCGACAGCGATGACGTGGTACTCGAATCGCGGACCGCGGTACCCTGGAGCGTCCATTGCGCGACGGACCCGTCCGAATGGCGGGTTGGCGACAGCGGTATCGAACGAGCGCAGCCGCATGGATGGGACGGTCAGCACGTCGGCGCAGATCCAGGTGGCCTCGGGCATGATTCGCATGCCGATCCGGACGTACTCCGGATTGCGTTCCACACAAACGAATTCGCGCGGCGGCTCACTGTTCCAGCGATGGTCGAGTAGGTTTCGGCACGCGAAGCTCAAGTGGCCGATTCCGGCGCACAGGTCGATGATGCGGGTGCCGACGACGTCGATGCGCATGTCACGCGCCAGCCTCAAAGGCGTGAAATGCGCTCCGTCCAAACAGTGCTCGGGATCGGCAGCCTCCTGCCAGTGATCGAGGACGAACCTCTTCTCCTGGTCGTCGAGGTCGCGGTCGGCGTCAATCAACTGGCAGGCTTCACGATGCAGCTTGGTTTGGCTTCTGCTCAATATCGTGGACATACGAACTTCCTTCGCTCAGGCCGCGTCGCCGACGGCTGGGGGCTGGTTGGCCTCGTGCCGAGGCGCCGCGCGGGTAGGCTCTAACAGCGAAATCTGGTCGGACGCTGGGAGACCGGAGCGCAACTGGGCCGCTGCGGTCTGGCGTGGTGGGCGTGGGATCGGCTGCGCGGGAACAGGGTCGGACCACAGGCCGGGGTCGGCGGCGGCCACACGCTCGGCGCAGGCGCGCAACGCGTCCATAGCCTTTTCGCGCCAGTGCAGGGCATAACGGAAACAGTTTCGGCAATCGGTGATCACGCGTTCGCCGGTGACCGGGTCCGGGCGAGACAGGTGCTCACAATCGGGTAGCCGGACACGGGCAGTGCGAGACGCCATCGACCAGGCTTGGCTATCACTGCTGTGGAGTAGGTGACCGGCCAACGCCAGCGCATTCAATGACACGCCGAATCCGTGCATTTTCATGCCCAGCGGCGCGAGAGCGGCAAGGACCCGGGCCACGTCTCGGGCGCGGTTCTTGCGGCAGATGCTTCCGATTCCGACCCACCGGCCCGTGAGGTCGATACCGGCCTCTAGGTAGTGGTGATAGTGCTCGACGTAATCGTGCGGATGCCAGCCCTGCAACGTGGGTAGCCACGGCACGAAATCGAACTGCTCGGTCAGATACAGAAAGTTCTCCAGAGTCGCCTGCTGGTGCTGGCTCACGGTCGATCCGGTGAACCGTAGGCATCCGGGTTCGCAAGGCACGTCTTGGATCCCGACGAACAACGGTGGCCCGATGTCCTCGATCAGCCGAGTCCATAGCGCCCCGTATTCGTCGGGATGCGCCCACCAGGGATGCCCGCGCGGATCGGCGGTCAGCATGACCGCCGAATACGCTCCCGAGTCCCCGGCATACGGGGCCCGGATTGCTTTGACCGGGAACTTCTCGCCGCGAGAGCGATACGACGCCAGTCGTTTTGCTGACACGAACACCGGTACCGGAGACGCGGTCATCAGGCTGGGTTGGCCGATTCCCAGGAAGAACAGCATCCGGCGGGCCGGGTCGAGATGATCAGCGCTGGTGGTCCACGGCGTGAGGGGTCCCCACGCGGTATCGCATCGTTCGATCGATGCAGCGGCCGTCGAGAGGAAGTGAGGCAGATTAGAATTCTCAATAGGCAGGGACTGCAAAGGACCTCCCAAAAAATCAGGTATTTCGGGAAATCTCAGAGGGTGTTGAGTGGGAAGCCCGCGGTCGAGAAGGCGGTTTCTCGAACAGGAGGGCAGCGTTCGCGGGTCGGCGGGCCGGCCGTTCAGTCCGCCTTGGCGGCGGAAAAGGGGTGTCAAGCCGCACGCTTTTCGCGGCTTGACACCCCCCGCCGCCAAGGCAGACTGATAAGGCCCGCCGACCCGCGAACTTGCCCTGTCGTCTACTCAATTCGCGCCGTTCTCGCGTCGATGCGACGGACCGCCGGGGTTCGCGCCTGATCCTCTGCACGTGCGCCCGGCGGCACCGTTCGACGGGTTGGTCACCCGAAGGCGGCGCGCCTCCATTCGCGAAAGGGTGGCTCAGCGCGGCGTACGCGATGCGTTGCGGGTGTACATTCGATACCCATCATTCTTTTGAGCGAGCAGGGGACCGATGGACCTTTTCACCGACGTTCTATTTGACCCGCACACTGAGCGGCCTTGGAAGTTCCCGGCCCCGGGCGTCGAGTACGTGGGTGAGATCGTCACCGCTCCCTACGTGTGCCGGCGGCTGGGACATTAACGACCAGCCGGAATTCACCCGAGACGGTGTTCCACGATGGGCGTTGTGGACAACCGTGGACACCGCAGAGGGAACGCGCGGATTCTGCGTCGACAGCAATTCGATTGCAAAGGCATTCAACGGCCGCGCGGGCGAGCGCAACCTGCGCCGCTGGGCTGCCGAGTGGCAGGTCGGGGGGCAACTGCGGCTCCGGTGGACGCCGGATGACAGCGGCCGCCGGATCTACCGGGGCCGATATACCCCATCCGAGCCCGATGGGCGGCGATCGCGGGCGCATAGTAAAATCAGACAGAGCGCGTCGATCGTCTGGCGCGGAGCGTGGGTGGAGCACCGGTTCGCCAGGACTGCCCTTAGCCGCTCGAGAGACCAGGGAACGTACACAAGCGGCAGCACAGTCGATCGGGACAGACGATCGAGCGACCGGGCCAGCCGAGGATCCTTCCCTGGAGAGAATTCATGGCCTCGCCTCGCCCTGTTCCCCCTCGTCATTCGCTGATCAGTTGGACACTCGACGATGACCGTACGCGCCGCGCCGAGAAGCTCATCGTCACAAGCGGTCTGGTCGTAATCGCGGTGCTGGCCCCGATCGCGATGCTCGTCACCGTCGCGCTTTCATGGACCCCTATCGCCGGTATCGGCCTGGGCGGCCTCGTTGCAGGTGCCTGTATAACGGTCGCGCGACCTGCCATCGGACGTTTTCGCGGTCGACGACCGGTATCTCGATTCGCTGAATCGGCGTAGATCGCCGAACCCGGGGAAGCGATACCCGAAAATGCCGAGGAGTACCCGCGTCCGCCGGGGGCGTACCGAAATCAGACTGATATAAGTAACGGTCGGTTTGTTTCATAGGCTGGACCTGGCTCGTCGAAAGTCCCGTCCCAGCAGGCTCGCTCCGGGGAGGTCGATCGATATGGGTGTACGGCAATACGCAGTAGTCACTGTGGTAGCCGCTGCGACAGTCACGGCGGTGGTGTTCATGGGTGGCGCAGCCAGCGCGCAGCCGCCCGCTCCGGGGCAGCCCTGCTCCACTGAAGGTGCGACTTCCACCGATGCCGATGGCCGGACCATGTGGTGTAACCCGAAGATGACCGGGGACCACGGGCTCGTCTGGCAGTACCGGCCAGCAGGCTGACTTCGGGACGCGGAAACCCAAGGATGCGATGGGAACAAGAAGTCCCGCGTCCGGAATGTGCGTGTCATCGAAACAGATTTGGAAGCAGCACAATTCGATGAGTGGAGGTTGGATTCCCTGGGGCCGGCGGGCCCGGTTGTTCAGCCCGCCGACCGGTGGAGAACGTCCTGTTGGCCACCTCAATCCGCGTCGTTCTCGCGGAGGATCATGTGTGTGAGTGCCGCTCCCATTCCGAGCACGACAACCGGCAGGCACGCGACCATCGTCGTGATCGGCCACGGTGCGGTCCGGGTTCCCGCGGCCTGCATGAGGTTGTAGGCGATTTGCCCGGCAGCGCCGAGCGTCAAGCTACTGATGGCCGACCATTTGGCGTAGTTGACGGTCTTCGCGGTCCGGATGCGACCCGACAACCAGACGTACAAGGCGTACGACGCGTAAGCCTCGACACCGATCGGCAGCGTGATCGCGGTGTTGAGGCGGGCGGAATCCCAGATGCCCGGCAAGGGATGGATGACCCCGAACCCGGTCAGCTCACCCAGACCGACCCAACCGGACCACACGGCCACAAATGCGGGCAGCGCGATCAGCAGCACAGGCCAAATCCTGACCGGGCGAGACGACGTTCGCGGTGCCTCAGCCGCTCGAGCATCGAGACCGGATCCGTCGTCGCTGGCGTCGTCGACCTTCGCCTCATCGAATAGTGACGCGTCGACCTGGCGGTCGTCGGGCAGGGATTCACCAACACGCGACACGTCGATCTGACTATTTGTAGGAGGCTCTGTAATTGACGCGTCTGGCTGCTGTTCGGGTTCGAGTGTCGTCACCTCGGTGACCGTGTCCTCCGTATCCGAGGGGCCGAGGCCGTCAAGCGACGCAGGCAAGTCGGCGTCGTCGGCGGCGGGAGCGTGCCGATCCGAAACGGCAGGGCGGGGTCGGCGGTGGTGAGTGCGCCGCCAGTCGTTGACGACGGTCGATGCGTGCTGTCGTGAGACCTGTGCTCCGCAGCGCGCCAGTATCGAGCGCACGTCGTCGGTTGTCGGGTCTCCGAACAGCTCGCACACGAGCTGCATCATGTCCTTCTTGGTCGAGCACCCTTCGAGGGCTGCTCGGAGCATCACATTGTCGGGCGCCCGCTCCGACGGGTGGAAGCCTTCGGAAAGCGGCGCCATTGCGCCTTCGTTGCCGGGGCGTCTCGTAGGACACGTCGCTTCGATGGTCATTTGTTGTCCCTATCCGGCCTGTTCACGCCGCTGCGGCGAGTGGATGGTGCTCGCCGGTCAAGGTGGCCAGCGCCAATGCGATTTCCTCGAGGCTGGCTCGGGTGTAGATGACGGTCGAGCCCTCGGATTTCCCTGTGGCGTGCCCGGCATAGGCGCGGGCAACGGCGAAGCCGAAGTTGCGTTCCACCCATTTCAGGGTCGTGTGCCGTAGCCAGTGGATGCTGATCTGCTGTTTTTCGACCCACGGCAATTCGAGCCCGATGCGGGTCCACAGGCCGTCGTAGCGGCGGCGGGTGAGCGGCTTGCCGTTGCGGTAGCGCAGCAATTGTTCATCGGGTTGAGCGCCGCGCTCGCGGGCATGATGTAGCAGGTTCGCCATCAGCGTGGGCGAGATCGGTTGCCAGCGAGGGATCTTGCCTTTCTCCACGAGGTAGATCAGGCTTTGCTGCGGGTCGAGGTCGTCGAGGCGCAAGCCCAGGGCGCCGCCGCGGCGGCAGGCGGTCTCGGCGTGCAGGCGAAGCAGCAGCGTGTCCAGGTCCGGGTCGTTGCCGGTGGTCGCGGCCACCCGCGCGATGTCGGCGAGCTGTTCGAGCGGCAAGCCGCGTCTGGTGGACGGGACGCGGCGCGGTTTGGCGACTCGTTTGGCCGGGTTGTCACCGGGTCGGAGGAAGCCGTCGGTCTCGGCGTGCTTGTAGAGGAAGCGCAGAGCGGCGATCATCGCCTCGGCGGCTCCGCGGCCGTCGCGGGCGTTGCGGTCCTGTTTGGCGTTGCGGCGCGCGGTGTCGCGCATCTCGGTGATGTCTGTGGTGGTGGGTTCGTCGATTCGGCGGGAGCCCCATTCCCGCTCGAGGTATTTCCAGTGGGTGTTGTAGGTGCGCAGCGTGCTCGGCGAGGTCACCCGTTCGCGGACGACGGGGATGTACTCGGCGAATGTCGGCGCGGGCGGGCGGATGTCGAGCAGATCGGCGGGGGTGATGCCCATCCGGGCGAGCAGGGTGCGTGCGGCGTCGAGTTCGGTGGAGGTGATCGCGGGGGTGGCGGTTGTCATGGCTGCTCACCGCCGTCGATGCGGTCGCGGATCTCGGCGACCAGGTCCGCGAGCGCGGTTTGGCAGACGATGATCAGCCGTCTCTGGTCGGGGTGGGCGGCCAGTAGCACACGGTCGCCCTTGCGCAGGCGGATCGCCCTGCGGATGTCCGCGGGTACGGAGAGTTGGCCGTTGCGGGCGATCGCGTGACCACCGGGCTCACCCTCGGTGACCAGCAGGACGCCGGGCGCGGCCGGCCGGATCCGGATCGGCGTGCCCGGGGTCCAGCCGAGTGAGCCGAGTATCGCGCTTTCGGCCAGACGGCCCGCGTGGTTGACCAGGACCGAGCCGTATACGACACGAATCCTGTCCAGCGAGGTCGGCTGCATCCGGTCCAGCCGCCCGCCCCGCAACCGCGCCGGTGGCGTGCCCGGGTCCGGAGGCACGACACTGTGATCGGGCGTCGCGCCGGGCGTGGGCAGCACGAACGGGAACGAGCCGCTGGTGTTCGGTGTCTGTTCAGCGTGTTCTAGCGCGCTAGAACACGCAATACTGGGAAGGTGTCCACAGGTACCAAAAGGGTGCGCCATCAGGGACTCGAACCCCGAACCCGCTGATTAAGAGTCAGCTGCTCTGCCAATTGAGCTAATGGCGCTTGGTGCGTGACACGGTTGCGGGGCCCGTGGGGCTCCGATCCGGTGCGGGGAAAACCATAACAGGCCGCTGGTCGTAAAGTGAAATCGCCTGTTCAGGGGCGGTGTGGGGGATTGTGCCCGATGTTGTTAACGGATGGGCGGTCCGAACGGATGAAGGGGCAGACCGATCGGAGATCCCGCCGTGTTTGCGCGTTTCGGGCCCTTCCGGCTGGCAGAATAGGCGGGGCGTGGTCTCGACCGATCCCCGCGGGCGTGGTGGGTTGAGCAGCATCGCCGGGGTGGCCCGGCGGCGCCGAGAACATGAAACGGGGTTGGACATGAGCGTTTGGCGGGGCCGACATCGGTCGAAGGTAGTGCTCGGATCGGTTGCCGTACTGTCCGCGCTAGCGCTGGCGGCGACCGGATGCAGCGATTCGGGGGCGAGTTCCGGCTCGGCGATCGAGTCCAATCCGGTATCGGAGATGATCAAGCCCAAGCTGGTCGCGCCGGTCAAGGACGGTGACGTCGGGGTATCGCCGGCGGTGCCGCTGCAGGTGCGGGTCGAGGACGGCAAGTTCACCTCCGTCACGCTGTTCAACCCGGAGGGCGCCCCGGTGTCCGGGCAGCTCGCGCCCGACGGCCGGTCCTGGCAGGTGGGCGAGCAGCTCGGTTTCGGCCGCACCTACCGGCTGCAGGCCGAGGCGGTCGGCCTGGGTGGCGCGGTCTCGAACACGCTGAGCTTCACCACGCTCTCGCCGCGCAACCGCACCCATCCGTGGCTGCTGCCCGGCGAGGCCGAGGTGGTCGGCATCGGACAGCCGGTGGCCGTGCAGTTCGACGAGAACATCCCCGATCGCCGGGCCGCGCAGGACGCCATCAAGATCACGACGAATCCGCCGGTCGAGGGCGCGTTCTACTGGGTCAACAACCGTGAGGTGCGGTGGCGGCCCGAGCACTTCTGGGCGCCGAACACCCGGGTGACCGTCGATGTGAACACCTACGGCAAGGATCTGGGCCACGGCCTGATCGGCGACGCCGATATCCACTCCAGCTTCACCGTGGGCGAGCCCACCATCTTCACCGCCGACGACAACACCAAGATGGTGACGGTGGAGATGAACGGCCAGGTGGTCCGCACCATGCCGACCTCGATGGGCAAGGCGTCCGACCCCACCGACAACGGCATCTACATCATCAGCGACCGGTTCGACCACATCATCATGGATTCGTCCACCTACGGCGTCTCGGCGACCGGGCCCAACGGGTACCGCACACCGGTCGACTTCGCCACGCGCATGTCCTACAGCGGCATCTTCATGCACTCCGCGCCGTGGTCACTGGGCGCGCAGGGCAACTCCAACACCAGCCACGGCTGCCTGAACCTGAGCCCGGCGGACGCCCGCTGGGTCTACGAGAACGCCAAGCGTGGCGATATCGCCATCGTGAAGAACACGATCGGCGACACGCTGTCGGGCATCGACGGGCTCGGCGACTGGAACATTCCGTGGGCCGAATGGAAGGCGGGCAACGCCGACACCAGCCGCTGACCCTCAGCCCTCGGGGGTACCGGCCTCGATAGTGCGCTCGCGGGCCAGCTCGGCGTTGAATTCGGCGCCGAGCAGCACCGCGATATTGGAGATCCACAGCCACACCAGGAATACGACGACGCCGCCCAGCGAGCCGTAGGTCTTGTTGTAGGAGCCGAAATTGGCGACGTAGACGGCGAATCCGGCGGAGGCGGCGATCCACAGCAGCACGGCGAGGACGCTGCCCGGGGTGAGCCAGCGGAATCCGGGTTGCCGCGCGTTCGGCGCGGCCCAGTACAGCAGCGCGATCGCGAGGCTGAGCAGGACCGCCAGCAGTGGCCATTTCGCGATGTCCCACACCTGGATTCCGGCGCGGCCGACACCGATCCAGTGCCCGGCGCGCTCGGCGATCGTCCCCGTGACCAGGACCCCGATCGTGCAGGTGGCGAGCAGCAACACCATCGTGGCGGTCAGGGCGATCCGCAGCGGCACCGTCTTCCACACCGGTCGGCTCTCCGCGGTCTCGTAGAGGGAGTTGGCGGCGCGGATGAACGCCCCGACATAGGCCGAGGCGGTCCACAGCGCGGTCGCGAGGCCGACGATCGCCAACGGACCGGCGATCGCGCGAGACCCCTGGAGCTCCTCGATCGCGTCGACCAGCAGCTGCGTTCCGGTACCCGGGCCCAGATCGCGAACGGTGTCGATCAGCGATCCGCCGGCGGCGGGCCCGAGCAGGCCGAGCACCGACGTCAACACGATGATGCCGGGGAAGATCGAGAGCACGCTGTAATAGGTCAGTGCCGCCGCCCAATCGGTGAGGTTGTCGTCGCGGAACTCGGCGGCGGTGCGGCGCAGCACGGCCCACCAGGACCGTTGTCGCAGGTCGGTGGGCCCACCCGGCGCGGCGGTCCGGGGAATCGTTGGCGCGGTACCGTCCGACATGATGCACAACCTCCTGACGCTGGCGCGGTACCCGACGTCGAACGGCACAAACGCCCGGGCGTGACCGCGTAGGACTGTGATGCGGGCGAAATCCGGCACTTCGAGGGCTCGGCGTGCGTTGAGGGTGCAGGGTGGAAGTGGAGAGCGAGGAGTGCGGACATGTTCGGCTCATGGATGGATTCGGACGAGGCGTACGACCGCGGACGGGCGCTGCGCGAGGACGTCGACCACAGGGAGCATCGCGATTTCGAGCTGCCCGCCGACCGTCCCTCGATCGTCGACTACGTCAAGGCGAGCAATGCCGATCGGGTGCCGGAGCTGATCCCGCTGCGGGTGGGGCGAATGCTGGAGTCGCCGTTCGCCTTCTACCGAGGCACCGCCGGTTTGATGGCCGGTGACCTCGTCACGACCCCGGACAGCGGCCTCACCGCTCAGCTGTGCGGTGACGCGCACGCGGCCAACTTCGGTCTCTACGGCACGCCGGACGGCCGAATCGTCATGGATATCAACGACTTCGACGAAACCGTGCCGGGCCCGTGGGAATGGGACCTGAAACGCCTCGCCGCCAGTCTGGTGCTGGCCGGTCGCGAGGGCGGGGTGTCGGAGAGCGGCTGTCGCGAGGCCGCGCACGACGCCGCCCAGAGCTACCGGCGCACCATCGACCACCTGGCACAGCTGCCGTTCCTGGAGTCCTGGACCGCGCTGGGGGACGAGTCGGTGATCGATCGGGTCGAGGCCGACGAGCTGACCGACGATTTCGCCAGGGCCGCGGGCAAGGCGAAGAAGAACACCAGCGCCAGGGTCGCGGCGAAGACGACCCGCGCCGACGGCGCGCAGTGGAAGTTCGTCGCCGACCCGCCGGTGCTCACGGAGGTGCCCGAGGCGACGGCCGCGGAGGTCACCGCCGCGCTGGACGACTACGTGCGCACGCTGCGCGAGTCGAGGGCGCACCTGATCAAGCGGTACACCGTGTGCGATGTGGCCTTCCGGGTGGTCGGCACGGGCAGCGTCGGGCTGCGCAACTATCTGATCCTGTTGCGCGGCAACGACGATGAGGCGCTGGTGCTGCAGGCCAAGCAGGCCCGGCCGAGCGCGCTGCAGGATGTGCTGGGCCTCCCGGCGGTGCCGCACGAGGGGCAGCGGATCGTCGACGGTGCGCGACTGGTGCAGGCCGAGACCGATATCCTGCTCGGCTGGGCCACCATCGGGTCGCGCCCCTACATCGTCCGCCAGTTCCGCAACCGCAAGGGCTCCATCGAGGTCACCGAGCTGAAGAAGGACCACCTCGACGACTACGGCCGCCTGGCCGGTGCCCTGCTCGCCCGCGCCCACAGCCGCTCGATCGATCCCCGGGTGCTGGCGGGCTACTGCGAGGACGGCGACAAGCTGGATTCCGCCTACGCCCGCTACGCCATCGACTACGCCGACCAGACCGAGGCCGACCACGAGGAGCTGGTTCGCGCGGTGAAAAGCGGTGCGCTCCCGGCGGCCGAGGACGACGAGTAACGCAGCCGTTCGCCTGGCTTTCCCGCCGAATTCGTTGTGCGGGAACATCTGTCCCGTACGGTAAGCGCTGTCACCGTCGGATTGCGGAGCGAGGGAAAGGGACGACCACGATGGCGGATGCATCGATCGAGGTGCTGCTGGACGACTTCGAGAACAAGGGCCGATGGGGACTCGGCGGCGACGGAGCGAGCAGGACCCACCTCACGACATTCGCCGAGGGCGCGCCGACCAAGCGGCCGGGCGTCTACGCCGACGGCGCCGCCGGGGCCGACCATCGCGCCCTGGTCCTGCTGATCCGCGCGGCCACCGACGGTCTGGAGGTCGACCTGGTCGCGAAACAGGGTGAGGGCTTCGCGATTCCGGGCAGGATCGAGGCGCTGAATCTGTGGGTGCGCTCGCCGCACGCGTCGATCGAGATCGCCGCCGACCTCGGCGGCAGTGCGCGGAATCTGTTGCTGGGCACCGTATCCGCGGATGCCGAATGGCAGCGCGTCCAGGGCCGCCTCGATGCTTCGCTCGCCGACACCACCCTGCTCGGCCTCCAGATCCGCCTCACCGAGGTGATCAAGCGCGAGGGCGAGGTCATGATCCTGCTCGACGACCTCACCGCCCACACCGAACACTGAACGCGAGCCGCCGGAGCTGATGTCACGGTGCTTTCCGGTGATGGCCGGGTAGCTGCGCGTATCGAACGGGATGTCGGTTCCTGTCGCGCCGTCAGGCTCGGGAGTCGGCGGGGCCTATGTAGTCGGTGATCGTGGAGGCGACGGTGGTCGGTTGTTCGAGGTGGAGGAAATGGCCTGCGTGGGATACCGGGACGAGTCGGCTGCCCATAGGAAGACGGGCGCCCACGCCGGTGTACAGCTGTGGGCGGAGGCATCCGTCGGAGAGGCCGTGCAGTTGCAGGGTGGGCTGCCGGGGCGGTGACATCAGCTGTCGCTGGAAGGCTGCGTGCCTGCTCGAGGTGGTTCCGGGACGGACCAGGCGCCGGTAGTAGTCGATGATCGCGTGGCGATTGTCCGCCGTTCGCGCGGACTGTGCGAGATGGCGCAGGTCGGTCGTCGCGTCGTAGCCCGGCGACCAGGTCTTCCAGAGGAACGCCACCATCCGGTCGAAGATCTGCTCCGGCAGTATCGGCAGCTGGTTGACGAGGATGTACCAGCTGTGGGCGGTCTGGGCGAGGATCTGCGGGACCTGCCTCGCCGCGGTCCTGCGCTGCGGAGTGACACAGGCCAGCGGCGGGACGGCCAGGGAGACGATCCCGCGGAAGGGTGAATCATCCAGTGTCGCAATGGTATTCGCTGTGATGGCACCCCAGTCGTGCCCGATGAGGACCGCATCGGGGGCGCCGACCCGAGACGTCACGTCGAGCGCATCGGCGACGAGCGCCCCGACGCTCACATCGCGATCGCTCGGAATCGATGACGGCCCGTAACCACGCAGGAACGGCGCGACGACGTAGTAGCCCGCCCCCGCCAGCTCCGGCGCCAGGTGCCGCCACGTCCACGCCGTATCCGGGTAGCCGTGCAGGCAGAGCGCCAGGTCGCCGCCCGCCTCGCCCCAGGTGAGTGCCTCGAGGCGGACCTCGCCGAGATCGAACGACCGGCGCCCGGGCTCGCGCGTCACCGATTCCCCCTGGAGCACAACGGATATCGAGTTTCCGGCATCATCCCGTGGAACCTATCAAACCGATACCCGGTTGGCTAGAACCAGTTCTAATTCAGGCGGCTGCCGGTCAGCGGATATCGATCGTCCCGTCGAACACCAGCGGTGTCGGTCCCGGCATGCAGTCGCGGAACATACTCGTCGGCATGGGGAGCCCGTAGCCGATCATGTTCGGGCGGCCGCCCTCGCCCTTGGTAACGGTGATCTGGATCGCCATCGAATCGGGGGCGGACAGCATCACCGGTTCGGCGGTGGTGATCGGATAGACCAGCGACGCGGTATTGCCGTTGACCCGCAGACAGGTGACAGGACCGGTGACCTCGACCGGCAGCGGCATGTTCCCGAACCGGCCCGTGGCCATATAGGTGCCGGTAGCGGGGCCGTCGCCCTGCCCCTCGGCGTCGACGTGCAGGATGTTCACGCCGAGTGCCTGCATGTTGCCGTTGATCGAAACACCGGCGGGCGCCGCCGTTGCCTGCCCCGCCGACGCGGCCAGTGCCGCCCCGGCCAGCGCCGTCGCCGCCATACAGCGAGTAAACCGAGTAGCCATAGAGCAACCTCCTACATGGGATATGCCGCGCGTATACCCGGTGCGCGCGCGTCCATGCGGCGCGGCCTCGAATAGCAAAAGGGGCAGGTGAGGTGTTCAACCTCTGACCTGCCCCTTGTCAGGGTGGCTGACGGGACTCGAACCCGCGACAGCCAGGATCACAACCTGGTGCTCTACCAACTGAACTACAGCCACCATGGCCGGCTCACGTACCGGCCGCGCTAGATCGTAACGCGTGGGGCGGCGCGGAACCTAATCGGCTCCCGGCTGGGACGCCTTCGCGCTGGTCTGGCCGTCGGCGAGGGTGGCGGCGACCGCGGCGATCTCCGCCGTGGACGGGCCGGGCGGGGCGACGAACGCGGTGCGGCGGTAGTACTCGAGCTCGCGGATCGATTCCTGGATGTCGGCCAGGGCGCGGTGGGTGAGGCCCTTCTCCGGCTGGCCGAAGTAGATGCGGGGATACCAGCGGCGGCACAGCTCCTTGATCGAGCTCACGTCGACCATGCGGTAATGCAGGTGGGCGTCGAGTTCGGGCATATCGCGGGCGATGAAGCCGCGGTCGGTGGCGATGGAGTTACCGGCCAGCGGGACCGTGCGGGGGGCGGGCACGTATTCCTTGACGTAGTCGAGGACCTGGCGCTCGGCCTCGGCCATGGTGACGGTGGAGCGGCGCACCTCGTCGGTGAGGCCGGAGCGGGCGTGCATCTCCTGGACCACCGGCGGCATCGCGGCCAGCGCGGTGTCGTCGGCGTGGATGACGATGTCCACGCCCTCGCCGAGGATGTTGAGATCGCTGTCGGTCACCAGCGCGGCCACCTCGATCAGCTTGTCGCTGTCCAGCCGCAGGCCGGTCATCTCGCAATCCATCCACACCATGTACTTGTCGCTCACGCGAGACACACTAGCTGTCAGGTCGCGACCGACCGGCGCACCTGGCCACGACGTATCGCGAGCGTCGAATTCGACACCTTGTATTTGTCGGGCATCCGGTCGGCACCAGAACGCGCCGCCGCGCTGGTCGTCCGGCGCGCCGACAGCGCCGCGACGGGCATGTCGCCGCGGAGTTGCTGCGGGTGGTTGCCGCCCGGATAGGGGCGGTTGGGGATAAGGTCTTCGCAGATCCGTGCTTCGCTCAGGCGGTCGGCAATGTTGGCGGGAAGTTGGCAGGGCAGACGGAGGGTCGGCGATGAGTACTCCTCAGGAGAAGGCGGAGGCGGCGCGGAAGGCGGCCGAGGAAGCCGCCCGCGTCGCGGCGGAAGCGGCCGCCGCGGCGGAGGCCGCCGAACGCGAGGCGGCCGCGGCCGAAGCGACGAAGGCGCAGACGGCCGAGGCCGAGAGCAAGAAGGCCGACGCGAAGAAGGCGCAGGCCGAGGCGGAGGCGAGCGAGGCCGAGGCGAGTAAGGCTGCGGCGGAAGCGGATTCGGAGCCCGGCACGAAAACCGCGGCAGGGGCAGGCGCCGATCCTGGTGCGAAAACCACTGGGGCAGATGCGGGCGCGGAGTCTGCCGCGAAAACCACAGGGGCAGAGGCGGATGCCGAACTGGGCGCGAAAGCCGCTGCGGCGGGCGCCGGGCCCGCCGCGAAAAGCACTGCGGCAGATGCCGGTTCCGACGGCGCGAACCCGGCCGCGCAGGAGATCGCCGCTGGATACGCCTTCGAGGGTGCCGCGCTGGAGCTGGGCACGGTGGTGGTGGGCGACGCGGTGGATCCGACCGCGCGCGTGCGGATTCCGCTGCGCACCATGAACCGGCACGGACTCGTCGCCGGTGCGACCGGCACCGGGAAGACCAAGACACTGCAGGGCATCGCCGAACAGCTGTCCGCCGCCGGGGTGCCGGTGGTGCTGGCGGACGTGAAGGGCGACCTGTCGGGACTGTCGCAGCCGGGCCAGTCCAACGACAAAATCGCCACGCGCGCAAGGGAAACCGGTGACGGCGACTGGGCCCCGTCCGGCTACCCCACCGAGTTCGTCTCGCTGGGCACCGAGGGAATCGGCGTGCCGATCCGCGCGACCATCACCGCGTTCGGGCCGGTGTTGCTGTCGAAGGTGCTGGGGCTCAACGAAACCCAGGAATCCACGCTCGGCCTGATCTTCCACTGGGCCGACAAGCAGGGACTGGCGCTGCTGGACCTGAAGGATCTGCGCGCGGTCATCCAGCACCTGACCAGCCCCGAGGGCAAGGAGGACCTCAAGGGCATCGGCGGCGTCTCGGCGACCACCGCGGGGGTGATCCTGCGGGCGCTGGTGAATCTGGAGAGCGAGGGCGGCGACACCTTCTTCGGTGAGCCGGAGCTGGATCCGTCGGATCTGCTGCGCACCGCCGGTGGGCAGGGCGTGATCACGCTGTTCGAGCTGGGTGCGCAGGCGTCGCGGCCGGTGCTGTTCTCCACGTTCCTGATGTGGGTGCTGGCGGATCTGTTCCAGACCCTGCCCGAGGTCGGCGATATGGACAAGCCGAAGCTGGTGTTCATCTTCGACGAGGCGCATCTGCTGTTCAACGACGCCTCGAAGGCATTCCTGGACCAGGTGGAGCAGACGGTGAAGCTGATTCGCTCCAAGGGTGTCGGCGTGTTCTTCTGCACCCAGTTGCCCACCGATGTCCCGAATCAGGTGTTGTCGCAGCTGGGTGCCCGGATTCAGCACGCGCTGCGCGCCTTCACCCCCGACGACCAGAAGGCGCTGACCAAGACGGTCCGCACCTATCCCAAGACCAGCGCCTACGACCTGGAGAAGGCGCTCACCTCCCTGGGCATCGGCGAGGCCGTGGTCACGGTGCTGTCGGAGAAGGGCGCCCCGACCCCGGTCGCGTGGACCCGCCTGCGTCCACCGCGCTCGCTGATGGACACCATCGGCGAGGACGCCATCCGCTCGGCGGCGCAGTCCAGTCCGCTGCACGCCAAGTACGGCGAAACCATCGACCGGGAATCCGCCTACGAGTTGATGGCCGCGAAAGTCGCTGCGGCAGAGCCGGAACCGAAACCCGAGCGCCGCTCCGCCAAACAACCCGCCGAGGATTCCGCCGCCGACCGCATCATGAAAAACCCCGCGGTGAAAAGCTTCCTCCGCTCCGCCGCCACGGCCGCGGGCCGCGAAATCAGCCGCAGCATCTTCGGCACCCGCCGCCGCTGACCGGCGCGCACCCAAGGCTTGACCCAGCACTCCACGCACCCCTTGCACGATCCCGCACCCCTTGCAAGGCCCTGGAGGCGGTGCGAGAACACGCAAGGGGTGCGGGAAGGTGGGTGGTCAGCCGAGGTCGCGGGTGAGGAGGTCGGTGGGGGTTTCGCGGCGGAGTTGTTCGTGGGGGCGGCCTTGGTGGACGGAGATCAGGGGTGGGCGGCCTACGGCGTTGTAGGAGGAGGCGAGGCTGTGGTGGTAGGCGCCGGTGCAGGGGACGGCGAGGATTTCGCCGGGGCGCAGGTCGGCGGGTAGGCGCACGTCGGTGGCCAGGATGTCGCCGGCCTCGCAGTAGCGGCCCGCGACCGTGGCGGTCATGTGCGGGCCGGTGGGGTGGCGGTTGGCGACGACGGCGTCGTAGCGGGCGCCGTAGAGCGCGACGCGCGGATTGTCGTTCATGCCGCCGTCGACGATGACGAAGGTGCGTCCGCCCTCGATGTGCTTGACCGTCATCACCCGGTACAGCGTCACCCCGGCGCGCGCGACGATGGCGCGGCCCGGCTCCAGCGCGATGTGCGGGCGCGGGAATCCGTGGCGCGCGCAGGCCGCGTCCAGGGCGTCGTCGAGAATGTCGGCGAGCACGTACAGGTTCATCTCGGCGTCGCCGGAGCGGTAGGCCACCGCGTGCCCGCCGCCGAGGTCGAGCTGGGTGAGCAGGACGTCGTGCTCGTCGCGCACGCGCGCCATCGCGCCCACCATCCGGCGCACCGCCTCGCCGTAGTAGTCCGGGTCGTGGATCTGCGAGCCCAGATGGCAGTGAAAACCGACCAGTTCGAGTCCGGGCTGCCGCAGGATCCGCTCGATCGCCTCGGCGGCCTGCGCACTGCCCAGCGGAAAGCCGAACTTCTGGTCTGCCACACCGGTTTTCACGGCCGGATGACCGTGCACATCGATGCCGGGCGACAACCGCAGCAGCACCTGTTGCGGCCGCGACACCAGCGCCGACAGCAGCGTGATCTCGGTCAGCGAATCGATCACGATGCGCCCGACACCCGCCGCGACGGCGGTCTCCAGCTCGGCGAACGGCTTACCGCTGCCGTGCAGCACGATCCGCTGGGGATCGACACCTGCGGCGAGCGCGATCGCCAGCTCACCCGCCGAGCACACATCCACCGACAGACCCTCCTCGGTGACCCAGCGGGCCACCGACTTGGTCACCAGCGCCTTCGCGGCGTAGATGATCTCGGCGTCGGGGAAGTGCTTGCGGTAGGCCTGGCAGCGGCGGCGGACCTCGGTCTCGTCCAGGACGTAGGTGGGGGTGCCGTATTGATCGGCGAGGTCGGCCAGGGCGACTCCGCCGACGGTGATGCGTCCGAGGTCGTCGTAGTGGGTTTCGCACGGCCAGACGGTCGTGTCCACACGCGGGGACGGCATTCCCGATCGCAACGAGGGGAATATCTCGAGCAGCGTCACGGTCTCTCCTGCTGTGTTCCCCGCTTTCGCCTGTGCTGCGGGGCCACCGCCAGGGTTACGCCGGTTCCGCCGTGGCGAACCGAGCCGATACACGGCTTTGACATCCGCCGCGGCTATCTTGACGCCTCGCTGACGCCGCTGTGAGCGCCGACACCGTCAGCCGATCAGCTACCGCCGAGCTTCTTGTAGAACGAACCCACGATCGGCGCGGTGAGGGCGCGGGGCGCGTACTGTCCGGCCACGCTCATACCCTTGCTGATCAGGCCCGGCACCACGCGCATCTTGTTGCGCTCCAGCGCATCGATGGAGATCTTGGCGGTGTAGGCGGCCGACACCCAGATGAAGTCGGGAATCTTGCCGCCGACCTCCTCCTGGTCCGGATTGTCGGTGCGGACCGGTCCCGGCGCGAGCAGGGTGACGTTGATGCCGGTGCCGGTGAGTTCGCCGCGCAGGGATTCGGAGAAGCTGTTGGTGAACGCCTTGCTGGCCGCGTACGTGGCGTTGTTCGGGATCGGCATATTGCCCGCGGCCGACCCGGTGACGAGAATGCCGCCACCCTTGCGGGCGATCATGCCGGGCAGCACCGCCAGCGTAAGGTCGTGCACCGCAACGGCATTGAGCTCCATAACGGAACGCTCGAAGTCCAGGTCGAGATCCGACACCGGGCCGAAGGTGGCGACGCCCGCGTTGTTGCACAGGATCGCGATATCGCGGGCGGACAGCTCCTGCGCGAGCGGCGCGCGCTGCTCGCGGTCGGACAGGTCCACCGCGCGCACCTCCGCGGTCACCCCGTACCTGTCGGTCAGCCGCTGTCCCAGCTCGGTCAGCAGGTCACCGCGGCGCGCGACCAGGACGACGGAATAGCCACGCCGGGCGAGCTCCTCGGCCAGCGCGGATCCGATCCCGGAGGAGGCTCCGGTGACGACGGCACGATTCTCGGAGGTGGGTGCAGGCAGGCTCACGCGGGCGAGCCTACCGGCCGTGCTCGCGCCGGGCGCAGCGGCTCAGCGGGGCTTGGGTTCCATGAAGGCGATGCCCCAGCCGACGTGGCCGTTCCAGACGCTGGCGATGCGGCCGCCCTGGACCGCCGGTTTGGGGTCGCTGATCGGGCCGCCCGCGGCGCGCACCGCCGCCACGGTGGCATCCAGGTCGGGCGTGCCGAACGCGACGCCGATCAGCTCCGGCGGCCGACCGGCGGCGACGACCTCGATGAACGCCTCGCCCACCCGGTAGAAGGCCATCTCGGGGCCGGACGGGCCGCGCGGGTGAAAGCGGCGGCGCGGCGGCATGCCGAGCACGTCGGCCAGGGCCGCGACGGACTCCTCCAAGTCGTTCACCAGGTAGACGATGTGGTCAACGAAGGTCACACCGTTGGGATGTGCTGCACCGGAGTCGGTTACCGCGGAGGAGAGATCGGACTTCGGATCTTCGGACAGGTGCTCCAGCAGCTGTTCGAGCTTGTACTCCGGATCCGGTGCGCCGGAAGCGTTTTCGCTAACCAGCTCCGGTATCTCGAGGATCGAGGCGTCACCGCGCAGCTCGTCGAAGCCCCAGCTCGGTGACATGCCGACCACGCACGACACCGCGCCGATCTGCATCCTCCGGTCATCGACGGTGAAACCGAGTGCCGCCCACGACTTCTCGTCGCCGGGCAGTCCCAGGCTGACCAGGTCCGGCATTACAGTACCGCCGCCAGCCGGGTGCCCTGGTTGATCGCGCGTTTGGCGTCGAGCTCGGCGGCCAGGTCGGCGCCGCCGATGAGGTGGATCTCCACGCCCGCGGCCTGCAGCGGCTCCTCGAGTTCGCGCACGGATTCCTGTCCGGCACAGAGGATCACGTTGTCGCATTCGATGACCGTAGGGCGCAGCCGTTGTTCGCCGAAGCTGATGTGCAGCCCCCGGTCGTCGATGCGCTCGTAGTTGACATCGCCGATCTGCTCCACGCCCTTGGCCTTCACCGCGGCGCGATGCACCCAGCCGGTGGTCTTGCCCAGACTCTTGCCGAAGGGCGTCGACTTGCGTTGCAGCAGAACGACTTCCCGCGCCGCGGGGGAGGGCTTGGGCTTGACGAGCTGGCCCGGAGCCTCGGGGTCGTCGCTGTCCACGCCCCACTCCTGCTTCCACTCGTCCAGCTTGAGCGAGGGGTGGCCGTCGACGGTGAGGAATTCGCTCACGTCGTAACCGATTCCGCCCGCGCCGATCACCGCGACCTTCTTGCCGACCGGCTTCTCCTCGCGCACCAGCTCGGCGTAGGTGAGCACCTTCGGGTGGTCGATGCCGGGGATGTTCGGGATGCGCGGGCGCACGCCGGTGGCCAGCACCACGTGGTCGTAGCGGCCCTCCACCAGCTCCGCCGCGGTCACCCGCCGGTTCAGGAACACCCGCACCCCGCTGACCTCCAGCTTGCGGTTGAAGTAGCGGATGGTCTCGTTGAACTCCTCCTTGCCGGGGATGCGCCGCGCGATGTCGAACTGGCCGCCGATCTTGTCATCGGCCTCGAACAGGTCGACCTTGTGGCCGCGCTCGGCCAGATTGACCGCCGCCGACAGCCCGGCCGGGCCCGCGCCCACGACGGCGACCCGCTTCATCCGCCGGGTCGGCAGCAGCTGCAGTTCGGTCTCGTGCCCGGCGCGCGGGTTGAGCAGGCAGGACACGGTCTTGTGCACGAAGGCGTGGTCCAGGCATGCCTGGTTGCAGGCGATGCAGGTGTTGATCTCGTCGTCGCGGGTCTGGCGCGCCTTGTTCACCCACTCCGGGTCGGCGAGCAGTGGGCGGGCCATCGAGATCAGGTCGGCGTCGCCGCGGGTGAGGATCTCCTCGGCGGTCTCGGGCATGTTGATCCGGTTGGACGCGCACACCGGAATGCTCACCTGCGCCTTGACTTTCGCGGTGTACTCGACGAAGGCCGCACGCGGGACCGAGGTCACGATGGTCGGCACCCGGGCCTCGTGCCAGCCGATGTCGGTATTGATGATGCTGACGCCCGCGGCCTCCAATTCCCGTGCCAGCGCCAGGATCTCGGATTCGGTCTGGCCGTGCTCCACGAATTCGGCCATGGACAGCCGGAATACGATGACGAAGTCCTCGCCCACCGCCGCGCGCATGCGGCGCACGATCTCCAGCGGGAACCGGCGCCGGTTGGCGGCCGACCCGCCCCACTCGTCCTTGCGCCTATTGGTGCGCGGGGCCAGGAACTGGTTGATCAGGTAGCCCTCGCCGCCCATCACCTCCACGCCGTCGTACCCGGCGAACTTCGCCAGCTCCGCGCAGCGCACGTAGTCGTCGATGGTGCGCTCGACGCCCTTGCCCGAGATCTTGCGCGGCCGGAAGGGATTGATGGGCGCCTTGATCGATGATGCCGAAACACTGAACGGCACATAGGCGTAGCGTCCGGCGTGCAGGATCTGCAGGGCGATCTTGCCGCCCTCGCGGTGCACCGCCCGGGTGATCGCGCGGTGTCGGTAGGCCTCGGTCTTGTTGGTGAGCTTGGCGCCGAAGGGCAGCAGCCAGCCCTCCCGGTTCGGCGCGTAGCCGCCGGTGATGATGAGGCCGACGCCGCCGCGGGCGCGTTCGGCGAAATAGGCGGCGAGCCGGTTGGTATCCCAGGCCCGGTCCTCGAGCCCGGTGTGCATGGACCCCATCACCACGCGGTTGCGCAGCGTGGTGTGGCCGAGGTCCAGCGGCTCGAACAGGTGCGGGTACGGCGTCGAGTTCGACTGTGCGGCCGCAGAATCGGGATTCGCGGTCATCGAGTTCACCTTTCGGTTGCGGTACGCGGATGCCGGGCTGGGGCATCCGAGCCGGTCGGGGGTGCCGGGCGGGAAGCGGTCGTGCCCGGCCGCGCGGAGGCACCGGGGCGCAACGCCTCGAGCACCTCGTCGCACCATTCGACGAAGCCGGACTCCACCCGGATGCCGCCGCGCAGCACCAGGTACTGGTGCAGGGCGGTGCCGGTCAGGCGCTGCGGGGCGGGGAAGTCCTTCTTCTCGATGAGCCGGTAGACGTCGAGCCGCTGGGCGTGCCGGTCGCGGTGCCGGGCGACCTCGGCGAGCAGCGCGGGCAGATCGCCGTGCGCGGCGGCGCGGATCTTGACGCCGAGTTCGCTGCGCAGCGGCCCGATGTCCTCGCTGGGTTCGGCGATCCAGCGGGCCAGCTCGGCGCGGCCCGAGGCGCTGGCGCTGTAGACCTTCTTGTCCGGGCGCCCCTCCTGCGCGACGGCCTCGCCGGTCACCCAGCCCTGGTCCTCCATGCGCTTGAGCACGCGGTAGATCTGCTGGTGGGTGGCGCTCCAGAAGAACCCGATGGACTTGTCGAAGCGGCGCGCCAGCTCATAGCCCGAGCCGGCGCGCTCGGTCAGCGATACCAGCAGCGCATGCTCGAGGGCCATGCCGCGAGATTAACTGATACCCGGTGTACTATGCAATTCGGTGCATAGAGTTGCCGAGAAATTATTCGAGACGCCTTGTAGCATCAATCTTGGTGCTCGCACCATCTCGGATACGGGAAGGGCACCTCGCGCAGCCGGGAGGTCCGCGGGGTGTCCTTCTGAGTTTCCGGAGCGCGGGCCGGAGTGCGGAGGGGCCGTGTTCGTCCATTATTCTGTACGTGATATCGTACAGAATGCTATGATGGAGCTACCGCGACCATCTCTGGGAGGACCGAATGCGTGCCATGCATGCGACCGAAGCTCGCAACAACTTCGCGGCGGTCCTCGACGCAGCCACCGAGGACAACGACGAGGTCGTCATCACTCGCAGTGGTGACAAGGAGCCCGCTGTTGTGATTTCACTACGCGAGTACGAATCACTGAAGGAAACCGCCTATCTTCTCGGAAGTTCGGCCAACGCACGTCGCCTGCTGGAGAGCATCGAAAATGTGAAGGCAGGCCGAGTGCAGGCACGTGAACTTGCCGACGAGGACAGCGATCGGTGAGTCGCAAGGTCCTCTTCGACAGCAATGGCTGGGGGGACTACACCCACTGGCAGGCCGAGGACCGCACCGTACTGCGCAAGATCAATAAGCTTATCGAGGACATTCGCCGCAACGGCAATGCCGAGGGGATCGGTAAGCCGGAACCGTTGCGGCAGAACCTGTCCGGTTGGTGGTCGCGTCGTATCGCACAGGAACATCGCCTCGTCTACTGTGCCGATGATGACGTCGTGACGATCATTGCCTGCCGATTCCACTACGACGATTGATGTCGATCTGGGGCGGGCTGACTGGGCGGAGCGCCAGGCGCCCATGCTCACCCGTAAGTTCGGCTGACCCCGCGGTGTGGCGGGCGGCGGTTGCTGGGTCGCGTGGGGGGAGGCGGCTGCGTGTTCGGTGGGTGTGTCCGACGATCGGCGGATAGCGGCGGGCGGGGCCAAATCCGTTGGCTAGCATGGGTTGATGGCGCAGTCGTTTGTGGTTAACGGGGGCGCTCGGGGGAACGGGCGGGCTATTGTGGCGCGGTTGCTGGAGCGGGGGCGTGTGGTGGTGGTCGAGCGGGATGCGGGGGAGATGGGCTGGGCGGGGGAGCGGGTCGAGGTGGTGGCCGGGGATGCGGGGGCCGAGGAGGTTGCCGAACATGCCGCGGCGCTGGCGCAGCGGGCCGGGACGCTGTCCGGGTGGGTGAACAATGCGGCGGTGTTTCGTGACGCGTCGGTCGATTCGGCCTCCGCGGCGCAGGTTCTCGAGCTGATCGAGGCGAATCTGCGTCCCGCGCTGGCGGGTTCGGCCGTCGCCGTGCGGCATTTCCTCGCCGCCCGGACCGGTGGATCGATCGTCAATATCAGTTCGCACCAGGCTCGGCGGGCCGTGCCGGGCGCGCTGCCGTACAGCACCGCCAAGGCCGCCATCGAGGGTCTGACGCGCGCATTGGCCGTGGAATACGGCGCCCGGGGCATCCGGGTGAACGCGGTCGCCCCGGGTTCCGTTGCCACCGAACGCTATTCGGAATACTTGGCCGGGCTGGCTCCCGCCGCGGCGGCGTCGGTGGAGCGCGATATGGCCGCGCTGCACCCGCTCGGGCGGGTGGCGACCAGTGCGGAGGTGGCGGCGGCGGTGATGTTCCTGCTGTCCGGGGAGGCGAGCTTCATCAACGGCGCGAGTATTCCGGTCGACGGCGGGCGAAGCGTGCTGGCGCTGGACCCGGAGGCGCGGTGATCCCAGCCAAAAGCATGCCGGGAATGTGGGTGAGGGTGGGCATGCAGGGATGTGGGTGAGGTGAGTGTGCAGGGATGTGGGTGAGGGTGGGCAGGGCGGGAATGTGGGTGCGCAGGCTGGGGGGTTCAGTGGGTGGGGCGCCAGGTGCCCATGCCCAGGGCTATGAGGCGGACTTGGCGGACGGTTCGGTCGACTATGTCGGGGCGGTCGCGCAGGGGGGCGGCTACGTAGTCGGCGATGCGGTCGGCGACCGTGGAGACGATCAGGTCGGCGGCCAGTTCCAGGTCGTCGGGGGGCCAGGTGTCCAGGGCCCTGACGCGGGACAGGTCCACCACCAGTTCCCGTGTGATGAGCTGCATTTCGACCACGATGGCGCCGCGCAGCGCGGCCGAACCGCCGTGCCGCTCGCGGATCAGGAACCCGTACAGCTCCTCCCGCCCGGCGACCTGGCCGAAGACGAAGCGCACGGTCTCGGCGAGCCGGGAGTCCGGGGTGCGGCGCATTTCCCGTAGCGCCAAACGCAATTGGCGCACACCCTCGTCCACGAGCGTGGTGCCCAGTTCGTCCAGCGAGGTGAAATGCCGGTAGAACGCGGTCGGCACGATCCCGGCCGAGCGCGCGATCTCGCGCAGGGACAGCGCGGCGAACCCGCGGTCGGCGGCCAGCGCCAGCGTGCCTTCCAGCAGGGCCTGCCGGGTGCGCTCCTTGCGCTCGACGCGGGACTCCGCCTGTTCAGTCACATCGCTGAGCATACATCCGTTCACGATTCGTCTTCTCCTAGGGATGTTGCCTCGGTCACAGCATCTGCTGGTTGAAACTGTATGGCACCAGCGGGCACACTATCTCAGTGTACAGATGTGCACCGAAATCTTGGTCGCCTCCGCGATCACGGTGACACGCACGGCCCGACTAGCAGGTTTGGAGACCGACGGTGGGACTCATCGACCTGGTGCAGACGCTGACCTCGCCGCACCCGCTCGACCGCTACCTGGAACTGGTGCGGCCGACGCTGACCGTCCGAGATATGCGCGCCGAGATCACGCATGTGCGGCGTTCGGCGGCGGACTCGGTGACCCTGACGCTGCGCCCGACCCGGCAGTGGACCGGACATCGCGCCGGACAGTATGTGCAGATCGGGGTGGTGATCGACGGCGTCAAACACACTCGCTGCTATTCGCCGGTCGATCCGCAGGGGCGCCGGGATCGGCACCTGCAGCTCACGATCAAGGCGCATCCGCACGGCCTGGTGTCACGGTATCTGCACCGCCACGCCGTCCCGGGGATGGTGGTCGACCTGGCACCGGCCGCGGGCACCTTCGCGCTGCCGGATCCGGTGCCCGAGCGCATCCTGCTGATCAGCGGCGGTAGCGGTATCACGCCGGTGCTGTCGATGCTGCGCACCCTCGCCGATCGGGGTTATCCGGGATCGCTGGTATTCCTGCACTACGCGAAATCGCCCGAGGCCGTACCGCACCGGGTGGAGCTGGAGGATATCGCCAAGCGGCACAACAACTTCCACATCGAGTTGCGGTATCCGAGCTGCGGTGTGGGGGAGCGGCTCGGTTCGGCGGGGAGGGATTCCGGCCAAGAGCATGCCGGAATTACTGGGGAGCATGCCGGAATTACTGGGGAGCATGTCGCGAAGACTGGGGAGCATGCCGGAAATTCAGGTCAGGGTGCCGGTAGGGAGGGGGCGGCAGGTAGGCCCGATGCTGCGAGTGCCGCCGACGCCTTGTGGTCCTGTGCGGCTCCAGCGCGCCCCGTCGGTCACTTCGACTACGACACTCTGGAACACATCGCGCCCTGGTTCGCCGCCGGGGAGACATTCGTCTGCGGCCCCGGTCCGTTGATGGACGCGGTGCGGCGGGTGTACGAGGCCGAAGGGCTCGGGGAACGCCTGCACACAGAGGAATTCACGCTGTCGACCGTTCCGATGGATGCCGCGGACATCACCGGGTCCACCACCTTCTCGGCCAGCGGCGTGCGGTCGGAGAACGGCGGCGCCAGCCTGCTCGAACAGGCCGAATCCGCCGGTCTCACACCGGAGTACGGCTGCCGGATGGGAATCTGCTTCTCCTGCACCGCGGTCCGGCGCTCCGGCTGCACCCGCAACCTGCGCACGGGCGAGCTGGAGGCCGACGACGACCAGCCGATCCAGCTCTGCATCAACGCCGCCGTCGGCGACGTCGACATCGAAATCTGAAATGGGAGAACGGAAATGACGATCCTCACCGAAACCAGGGACGGCCCGCTGGTCCTCAGCCCGCAGGAGGTCGAGGAGATCGGCCGTCAGCTCGACGAGCTGCGCGAGCGCATCACCGCCGACCTGGGCGAGCGCGACCGCGAATACATCTACTCGATCATCAAGGCGCAGCGCGGATTCGAGATCGCCGGACGCGGCCTGATGTATCTGGGCTTCCTGCCCCCGTTCTGGCTGGCCGGGGTCGCGGCGCTGAGCGTCTCCAAGATCCTGGACAATATGGAGATCGGCCACAACGTCATGCACGGCCAGTGGGACTGGATGCGCGAGCCGGGGCTGAATTCCCGTGTGTTCGAATGGGATACGGTCTGCCCGGCCGACCAGTGGAAGCACTCGCACAACTACATGCACCACACTTTCACCAATATCCACGGCCGCGACCGCGATATCGGCTACGGCGTGCTGCGCATCGACGAGGGGCAGAAGTGGAATCCGTACTACCTGGGCAACCCGGCGTACGCCTTCCTGCTGATGCTGCTGTTCGAATGGGGCGTGATGCTGCACGACCTCGAGGCCGACAACATCATCAAGGGCAAGCGCAAGTGGTCCGACATCAAGCGACTGGCCAAGGGGCAGCTGCGCAAGGCCGGTAAGCAGGTGCTCAAGGACTATGTGGTGTTCCCGCTGCTGAGCGGGCCGCTGTTCCTGTCCACGCTGGCCGGGAACGCCACCGCCAACCTGGTCCGCAACGTCTGGGCCTACTCGATCATCTTCTGCGGCCACTTCCCCTCCGGCGTACAGACGTTCACCGAGGAGGAGACCGCGAACGAGACCCGGGGCGAGTGGTACGTGCGGCAGATGCTCGGCTCCGCCAACATCACCGGCAGCAAGCTGTTCCACATCATGTCCGGCAACCTGTCGCATCAGATCGAGCATCACCTGTTCCCGGATCTGCCCGCCAACCGCTATCCGGAGATCGCGCCCGAGGTGCGCGCGCTGTGCGAGAAATACGGTCTGCCCTACACGACCGGGCCGCTGAGTAAGCAGGTCGGGCAGGTGTGGCTGAAATTGTTCCGGTACGCGCTGCCGCCCGCGCTCGCGGGGAAGTCCGAACAGCCCGGTGTTATCGTGATGCGAGAGCGACAGCCGAGCGAAGCGGGCGTGTGAATGATCGGAAAATTCGAGAGCAACAAGGATCTGATCCAGGAACTGACGTCGTCCGGGGCACGGCATGTCGGCAATATCGCAACGATTATTACCGGCACGGTCGCGGACGTGACGCGCGAGATCGGGGAATGGGTCACCGACGCCATCGAGATGCGTGAGGCGGCGGCCGCGGCCCAGCGCGACAAGGAGGCCGCCGCGGAGGCGAATGTGGCGCGCGAGGAGTCCGATCCGCTGGTCGACGAGCCGCGCCAGGCCCCGCGAGTCTCCCCCGAGGAGCCGTACATCGACGCCGACGTGGAGATCGTGGATCCCGACGGGCGGTGATCCCGGCCAAAAGCGTGCCGGGAATGAGTGGCGGCGTGCCGGGAATGACTGGCGGGCATGTCGGGAACGCGAGTGGCAGGCACGCCGGGAACGCGAGTGGCAGGCATGCCGGGAATACGAGTGGTGGGCACGTCGGGAACGCGAGTGGTGGGCACGCTGGGAATATGAGTGGTGGGTGTGCCGGGGATACGAGGCGTGTGGGTTGCTCGAGGGCGGCTCAGAATACTGGTAGGCGGCGGCGGTGTTCGGCTACGTCGGTGATCAGGTCCTGGTAGCCGTCGGCCAGCTCGGCGAGGCGGACCCATTGCAGGTGGGCCTCGCTGTCCACGCCCTGGGGGGACAGCGCGCTCACGCGCGCGGGGGTGGGCAGGCCGAGGGCGTGCTGGGCGGCAACCCACTTCGCCGCCATCCGATCGATGACGTCGCCGAGGGTCTCGGTGTGCAGCGAGGCCCCGGCCCGATGGCGGATATTGTCGGTGACCCAGGTGTTGATGCGCTCGACCAGCCGCGCCCGGGTGACGTCGATATCGTCGACGATCTGGCTGCACGCGGCCACCCGGCCGCTGGACGCGTCGGGCGCGTGCGCGGCCTGCTGCGCGTAGCGCCGCCGTTCGTGGCACTGCACCAGCGCGTGCGCGGCCGCCAGCACGGCGTGATCGCGGTCGGGGGGATCGGCCCGGAAGGCCCGCAGCAGTTCCGCCGGGGACGGAAGTTCACCGAATCCATTACGGCCACCGGCGTATTCGGACGCCATGATCCCTCCACCCTCACATGTGCTCGACTGGATACGCCAGGGCCGAGGGGGTATCGGGGAGGGGCTCCCCTCGGCTCCGGCGCAGCCCCGCAGCCGGACATCACAGCCCACCACAAACGCTCACGGTGAAGAAACCGGGAAATCCGCGACGATGCGATGGAAGACTGTCCGGGAAAGGCGGGACATATTCAGGAAAGCGCGTCGGAAGAACCCGCGCAACCGGCTGGTGCCCAAACGCCGAACCTGCTGGACAATTGTTATACACCATTACAAGCCGGTCACATGATCGCGAAGATCGATGGTGGCGCAAGCGAGTCACCGCGACCCGGGAGCTATCGCGGCGATGCGGCCGCCGCATCGGGCCGGTCGTCCGATAGCCTGGTATTTCGTGTCCGCCTATGTGTCGTCCCCGGAGCTGACCTTCGGCTTCCTGTTCGCGCTGGAAGACCCCGAGCGAATCGCCGAGGTGGTGCGCAATCTGATGGAGCGCCGGACCGTGTCGGTGTTCCGGCTGGCACACGTCACCGGCGCCGCGGGACCGCCGGAGCGGTACGTGGTGAACTGGGCCGCGATTCCGCAGATCTCCATCACCACCGCCGCTCCGGAGCCCGATGAGTTGCTGGCCGATCGCACGATGCTGGTGAATGCGTTTCTCGACGACGAGGGCGGGGTAAGCCTGTACTCGTCGCAGGGCAGTATGCCCGGCTGATTTCGCAGGCGACAGCCCGCGCCGGGAACGTGATCTCATCGCTGCCGCAGATCGTCTCGTTACCATGACCTTTCACACAGGCGCTCTCAGCGCAGTCTCAGCTACAGACCAGTGATCTGTAAGCAGGCCTGGGAATTGTGGGTTCCGGTCGTTGGTCCGACAAGGAGCTTCGACGCCAAACCTGTTCCCTACAGAGAGGTTCAACCATGATCCCGGTCATCATCGATACTGGTAGTGCTGCGCTCGGCGGTCTGCTCAACACCGGAAGCGCTGCCCTCCACGGCATCCTGAACACTCTGTGGACGGGCTCCTTCGGCGGCTGAGTAGGTCGCCAGACAATCCCACCGCCCCGGCCAAAAGCATGCCGGGGCGGTGGTGTTCGAAGCGTGCTGGGGCAGTTGTGTTCGAAGCGTGCCGGGGCGGTGGTGTTCAAAGGATGCCGGGGCGATGTGGTGTTCGAAGCGTGCCGGGAAATGGGTAGGTCAACTGGCGACCGGGTGCGAAAGTCGGTGTAGCAGTACCTGTTCCAGGAGATCCACCAGGACCTGCTTGACCGATTCGCGGTCGCGGGCGTCGCATTCGACCAGGTGGATCGATTCATCGATGTCCAGCGCCTCGCGCACCTCGTCGAGTTCGAAGTGCGGGCCGTCCTCGAAACGGTTGACCGCCACGACGAATGCGGTGTTGCGCTGCTCGAAGTAGTCCAGCACCGGGTAGCAGTCCTCGACGCGGGCGGTGTCGACCAGGATCACCCCGCCCAGCGCGCCGTCGAGCAGGTCGTCCCACAGGAATTCGAACCGCTCCTGGCCCGGGGTGCCGAACAGGTACAGCACCAGCGTCCGGTCCAGGGTGATGCGGCCGAAGTCCATGGCCACGGTGGTGGTGGTCTTGTCCTCGCGGCGGCCCGGATCGTCGATACCCACCGACACCTCGGTCATGGCGGCCTCGGTGGACAGCGGCTCGATCTCGGAGATCGCGCCGATGAAGGTGGTCTTACCGACCCCGAACCCGCCGCTGACCACGATCTTGACCGAGGAGGGTGCTGGTTCTGGTGCGGCAGAAGTATTTTCAGAGTGCCCGAACAAGATCCCGGATCCTCTCGATGGCGGCGGTGGACAGTTCATCGGCCGTGTGCACCGACGCGTGCCCGGCGGTGACCAGATCGCTGACCACGACCCGGGCCACGCCGACCGGAACGCGCAGCGCGGCGGCGATTTCGGCGACCGAATGCGGGCGCTGGCACAGCCGCACCACGGTCTGCTGCTCGAACCGCAGCGGCGCCGACAGCGCGGCGGGCGTGGCGTGTACGAGCGTTTCGATGCGCAGCCCGTCGATCAGCGGCGTAGTGCGGCCGCCGGTCATCAGGAACGGGCGCACCACGGGTTCGTCGGCGGCACGGTCCGCGTCGGCATGCCGCGCCGCGCCGAGGGGGTCCGACCAGGGCGCCGGCTGGTTCAGCGGGATCATCCGGCGGTCGGGCAGCCGGGGCGGCTCGGTCATCTGCGCAGCGATTCTCTCAGTTCGGTGATCAGCGCCGGGGTGAGCAGCGCGCCCGCCCGGTCGGCGAGCACGGCCATCTGATAGCCGACCAGGCCCACATCGGAGTCGCTGCCCGCGATCACGCCGATGCTGCTGCCGTCGGCGATCGCCGACACCAGCAGGAATCCGCGGCGCATCTCGATCATGATCAGCTTCAGGCCCTCGAAGTCGTAGCTGCGAGAGGCGCTGCGCGACAGGCTGACCAGGCCGGACACCATGGCGGCGAGCCGGTCGGCGTCGGTGCGGTCCAGGCCGTCCGACATCGCCATCAACAGCCCGTCCGAGGACACCGCGACCGCGTCACGCACGCCGTCGGTGGTGCGGACGAAGTCGGTGAGCATCCAGTTGAACGTGTGCGGGCCGGTGTCCGGCAGGTGCGTGGTCACCTGGGTTCCTCCTGTGTGGTCGATGCCGGAATCCGTTGCTGCCCATCGGATTCGCCGCGCTGATGTCCGGCGCGGAAGCCCGACAGCATGCTGCGGACCTGATCGGGTGAGCGGTCGGCGGCGGGTGCCGCCGGGGGGCGGGGCGTGGGTGCGGGGGGGGCTCCGGCATAGCGAGTGTTACTAGCGCCCGTGAAGAGACCGGTTGTCGTACGTTGTAACACAGCTAAAGGCGTGTCA
>NZ_JARWQD010000201.1 GCF_029869545.1 Nocardia wallacei
CGACATCCCCGGCCACACCACCACCGCCCTCGGCACCACCCTAGGCGGCCACGTCCCCGACCCCCCCCGCGTACAACACCCCCCCCCACGGCACCGAACACGACCGATGGCGGGCGATGGTCGAGATCGTGCGGGCGGACCTGGCCGTCGCCAAGCCCGGATACGATGCGTGGGAGGGGGAGTGAACGGCAATGTCGGCCCCGGGCTGAGTCGCTTCCTGGCAACGGAACTCGATGGCGCCGTGCGGGTTTCGAACGTGCGGCAGGTGTCGGCGGGCGCGCGGCGCCGCACCGTGGTCTTCGACGCGCAGCGTCAGGGGCGGTCGGTGCGGCTGGTCGCGACCATCGTCCCGGCCGCCATCGAGCAGATCCCGGTCGAGGCCGAGGCGGCCGTGCGCGAGCTGGCCCGCAAACACGGCGTCCCGGCGCCGCCGGTGGTCGCCGTCTGCACCGAGGACACCTACCTGGGCGCGCCGTTCCTGATCTCCGAACATGTCGACGGCGAGACCGTGCCGCGCAAGGTGCTGCGGCTGGTCCACGCCGCGGGGATCGGGGACAGGGTCGCCTATCAGCTGGGGCAGGCGATGGCGCACCTGCACATCGTGGATCCGGGCGCGGCGCCGGACCGGCTGCCGGGCGAGGCCGAAAGCGATCCGGCGGCAACGGAATTGGCGGCGGCCGAGCGCGGTGTGCGGGCGCTGCTGGCGGACCGGCCGGTGTTCGCCGCCGCAATGCGCTGGCTGGAGCAACGCGTTCCACCACCGCCGGAGCGAAAGGCATTGCTGCACACCGATATGCGCAACGGCAACCTGATCGTCGACGGCGACGGCCTGCGCGCGGTGCTGGACTGGGAGGGCGCCCGCCGCTTCGGCGACCCCATGCGCGACGCGGCCTGGGCGGCGCTGCGCATGTGGCGGTTCCGCTCCGATGCCGCCGAATTCGGTGGGTTCGGCGGCCGCGAACCGTTCGTCCGCGGGTACGAATCGGCGGGCGGTCGCTTCGACCCGGACCGATTCCGGTGGTGGAAGGTGCTGTGCACGCTGGGCTGGGGTGTCGGGCTGGCCCAGCAGGCGGCCGCCTATCTGGACGGAACGGTCCGCGACATCGTCATGGCCGCCAGCGGGCGCCGCATCCCGGAGATCGAGTGGGACCTGCTCATGCAGATCCGTCCGACTGAGCTCACCCACCCCTAGAGAGAGGCCCCAGTGGATTTCGAACTGCCGAAAGATCTGGTCGACTATCTCGCCGAACTGGACGAGTTCATCGACCGCGAGATCGTGCCGCTGGAGCGGGCCGACGACAACACCCGCTTCTTCGACCACCGGCGCGAGAATGCCCGCACCGATTGGGAGCGGGGTGGGCTGCCCAGCAGGGAGTGGGAGGCCCTGCTGGCCGAGGCGCGCCGCCGCGCCGACGCCGCCGGGCACTATCGGTACGCCTTCCCGCGGCGGTTCGGCGGCCGCGACGGCAGCAATCTCGGCATGGCCGTGATCCGCGAACATCTGGCCCGCCGCGGCCTGGGCCTGCACTGCGATCTGCAGAACGAGCACGCGATCGTCGCCAACAACGTGGGACTGCTGCTCATGCTGGAATACGGCTCGGCGCGACAACAGTCCGAGTGGGTCGACGGGTTGGCCTCGGGGACAAGATTTTTCGCATTCGGCATCACCGAGCCCGAGCACGGCTCCGATGCCACCCACATGGAGACGAGCGCCGTCCGCGACGGCGACGACTGGATCATCAACGGCGAGAAGACCTGGAACAGCGGCATTCACGCCGCCCATGCGGACCTGATCTTCGCCCGCACCAACGGCGAGCCGGGGGACGCCGCAGGAATCACCGCATTCCTGGTACCCACCGAGGCCCCGGGATTCCGCGTCGAGGAATACCTGTGGACCTTCAACATGCCGACCGACCACGGCCGGGTCTCGCTGCGCGACGTGCGCGTCCCCGGCGACGCCGTCTTCGGCCCCGTCGGCCGCGGCCTGGCGGTGGTCCAGCATTTCTTCAACGAGAACCGGATCCGCCAGGCCGCCTCCAGCCTCGGTGCGGCGCAGTACTGTATCGATCGTTCCGTCGCGTATGCCAAGCAGCGCAAGCCCTTCGGCAAGGCGCTGGCGGAGAATCAGGCCATCCAATTCCCGCTGGTGGAACTGCACACGCAATGCGAGATGCTGCGGGCGCTGATCCACAAGACCGCTTGGACTATGGACCGCCACGGCACCTTCGCCGCCTCCGAACAGGTGTCGATGTGCAACTACTGGGCCAACCGCCTGTGCTGCGAGGCCGCCGACCGCGCCATGCAGGTACACGGCGGCCTCGGCTACTCCCGGCACACCCCCTTCGAGCACATCTACCGCCACCACCGCCGCTACCGGATCACCGAGGGCGCCGAGGAGATCCAGCTGCGCCGCGTGGCGGGCTACCTGTTCGGTTTCATGTCCTCCCGCGCCCCGAAGGGCGTATAGCTCAGCGGCGCAGTATCTTTCGGGCCAGCAGGTTCCCGGCGAACTGCACGCCCTGTACGCCCGCGATGATGATCAGGGTGGCGACCAGGGTGACCTGCCAGTCGAAGCGCTGGTAGCCGTAGACGAGGGCGAAGTCGCCGAGACCGCCGCCGCCGACGGTGCCCGCCATCGCCGACATGTCGACGATGGCGATCACCACGAAGGTGTAACCGAGGACCAAGGGGCCCAGGGCCTCCGGGATGAGCAGCGTGAGGATGATCCGCAGCGGCCCCGCGCCCATCGACCGCGCCGCCTCGATGACACCGGGGTCGACGGTGACGAGGTTCTGCTCGACGATGCGGGCGATACCGAACGAGGCGGCCACGATCATCACGAAGACGGCGGCGTCGGTGCCGATCGTGGTGCCGACCACCTGCAGCGTCACCGGGCCCAGCGCCGCCAGCAGGATGATGAACGGGATCGGCCGCACCACATTCACCACGACGTTGAGCAGCAGATGGATCGGGGCGTTGGCCAGCAGCCCGCCCTTGCGCGTGGTGTACAGCGCGGTGCCGAGCAGCAGCCCGATGAGCCCGCCGACCACGAACGTGACCAGCACCAGATACAGGGTGGTGCCGATGGATTCGGTCAGCACGGGCCGCAGCTTGTCCCAGTCCGTCTGTGCGGCAGCGAGAGTCACGCGGTCCTCCGTTCCAGGTCGTCGACCACCGAGGCCACCGCGTCGTCGGGACCGTCGAGCGCGAGCGTTAGACTGCCGAAGGTCTTGTCCCGCAGCGCACTCACCCCGCCGTAGACCACCTCGAAGCGGACCCCGGCATGGGCCGCGGTGGCCAGCGCCGCACCGACCCCGCGCTCGTCGTCGACGGGCACGGTGACCAGCCTGCCGGTGTGCCGCTCGCCCAGGCGCCGAAGTTCGTCGGCACCGGGCCGGTTGTGCAGCACGGTGTCGATGAAACTCCGCGTGGCCTCGGCGCGGGGTGCGGAGAATACGTCGAAGGTGTCGGCCAGCTCGACGATCCGGCCCTCGGCCAGCACCGCGACCCGATCGGCCACCGACCGGATGACGTCCATCTCGTGGGTGATCACCACGATGGTGACGCCCAGCTCCCGGTTGATCTTTCGCAGCAGGCGCAGCACCTCGCCGGTGGTCTGCGGATCCAGCGCCGAGGTGGCCTCGTCGGCCAGCAGCAGCGACGGCGAGGTGGCCAGCGCCCGGGCGATGCCGACGCGCTGCTTCTGCCCGCCCGACAGCTGATCCGGGTAGCTGCGCGCCTTGTCCGACAGCCCCACGAACTCCAGCAGTTCCGCCACGCGGGCCTTGCGCTCGGCCCGCGGCCGCCCCGCCACCTTCAGGGGATACTCGATATTGCCCGCCGCCGTGCGCGAGCGGAACAGGTTGAACTGCTGGAACACCATCCCGATATCGCGGCGCAGCCGCCGCACCTCGGACTCCGCGACGCCGGTGATCGGCGCGCCCGATACCAGAACGGTGCCGTGCGTCGGTTTCTCCAGGCCGTTGATCAAACGCACCAGCGTGCTCTTGCCCGCGCCGGAATAGCCGATGACACCGAAGATCTCGCCGGGGTCGATGCTCAGATCGATATCGGCGAGGGCGGTGTCGCGCCGCTTGCCCGTCGTGAAAACCTTGGTGACCGAACGAAATTCGACGGCCGGGGTGATGGGTTGTTCGCTCACTTCTGTGCTCGGATGCCGTCCTGCACGCGCTGCAGGATCTGCTGGACCTCGGGACCGCCGCGCTTCACCTCGACCGCGGTGTTCTTGGTGACCTCGGCATGCGCCCGCTGCACCTCCGGATCGTGCCAGAGGTCCACCACGGTCTGATAGGCCGCCTTGTCCTTGTCGGCGGCGCGCGACACCACGACATTGATATACGGCTCGGCGGCGGGATCGGCCGGATCGTCTTTGAACAGCGCCGAATTCGGGTCGACGCCGGAACGCTCCAGGAAGGTGTTGTTGATGACCGAGCCGTCCACCGAAGCGAGGGACAGGGCGGTCTGCGCGGCGTCGACGGTGGTCACCTTCACCCTCGACGCATTCTTGTCCACATCGGCGGGAGTGGGCTGCGCGACGCCGGGGGCGAGCCGGACCAGTCCGGCCTTCTGCAGCACGTTGAGCGCCCGCGCCTGATTGGTCGGGTCGTTGGGAATGGCGATCTCGCCGCCCTGCGGAATGTCCGCGACCTGCTCGTGCTTCTTGGAATACAGGCCCAGCGGAACGATATACGTGGCGCCGACCGGGGTGAGATCGTCGTTGTTGGCGACGTTGTACTGGCCCAGGAATTGCAGATGCTGGAACAGATTCACATCGATCTGCCCTTGCGACAGCGCGAGATTGGGCTGCTGATAGTCGGAGAAATTGGTGACCCGCAGGGTGATCCCCTTCTCCGCGGCCTTCCGTTCGAAGACGTCCCAGGACGAATCCCTGTCGGTGGTGCCGATCCGGACCACATTGTCGGAGGACGCGTCGCTGCCGCCGCACGCGGTGAGGGTCGCGGCGGCGGCCAGAATCAGCACCGGGATCGCCGGTATCCGATGGAACTTCACTCGTACTCCCGAATGTTCGTCGCGATATGCCCCGGCAATCCAAGCGGTGCCGGGCGGGCCGGGGCAACGGTTGCGATTGCGGTGAGCGAAACTCTCGCGGCAACCGCGGTGGCCTGCGGTGCCGAGCAGCGTGCGGACGTGGTGCGGATCGGGTCCCGCCAGGCCGGTCTGGGCGCGGACCAGGTGATCTTCACCGACGATCCGCAGCGTCCGGAGCTCCAGCGGTGCATCGACGTGTTCGCCGCCCGCGCCGCGGACAAGGACGACCCGACAACGACCCGGCCGAGTCGCAGGCGACCCTGCGCGAGCTGGAGGCCGGATTCCGGAAGTAGCGCGCCGGGACGGCCGGGAGGAGGTCAATGCGTGGGCAGGCGCTGGGTCGAGCCCTCCGCAAGGGCGTTGCGTACGTTCGCGATTCCCGCTCGGACCCCCGCGCCGTAGCCGTCGTCGGACAGCGCGCCCACCCTGGCCTCGGCGGCATCCAGGTGGCGCTGCGCGGAGTCGAAGGCGCCGAGGCGGCGGTAGTTGTCGGCCAGGTTCAGGTGGAGCGACGGATAGAAACCCGCCACGCTCAGCGATGCGTGCTCGCGCTGCGCGCGCTCGTCGGTGAGTGCGTCGGCGGCGTCGAGGGCGCGGACGTCCCAGGTCAGCGAGTCGGCCGCGTGGTCGAACAGGTCGGCCAGGTAGTGCGCCAGGGTGCAGCGGTGCAGCGCGTCGCCCGTGGTGCCGACGGTCTCCCACAGGGCCATCAGCTGTTTACGGGCCGTGGCCGAATCCCCTTGCCGCCCAAGGGTTACCGCCTCGTTGATCGCCGCCATCGTCGCATCGGTCGAAGTCATGCGCCCACCCTATGCGGCACCACCGACAACTTCGGACCCGCGCAGGCGACGCTGTCTGCGTCAGCGCCGTAGCCGCCCGGTGCGGGCGAAGGTGCGTTTGGTGGCGGGGGACAGGCCGGGGCTCACGTCGCCGGGGGTGAGGTCGGGCTCGTCCGGATTCGGGCGCACGAACAGCCGGACCGTGGTGGTGTCGGCGAAGCCGTGCCGCGTCATCATCGCCGCCGACGCCGCATTTCCGGACTCGACGTCGGTGACGATGCGGCGCGCGCCCCGCTCGAACAGCGTCCGGCAGCAGATCTCGACCAGCCGACCCGCGATCCCGCGGCCCTGCATATCCGGCGCGACGGCGATCCACTCCAGATACCCCCAGTCCTCGCGCAGCTCGAACTCCATCGAGCCGAGCACGAAGCCGACCACGCGGTCGGAGTCCACCGCGACCCAGCAGGAACCGTCCGGATTGTCCAGATGCTCGGCCACCGAGGTCAGCGACCAGGACGTGTAGGGCTTGGCCTCGGTGTCGAACACCTCACCGCCGAGGTCGAGCACCTCGCGCAGATGGCCCAGGCCCATCGGGACGATGGCTGTGTCGGCTTCCATGCCCACAGTTTGCCAGTTCGCGCGCGGGGAGCCGGGGACCCGCGTCAGGCGCCTTTGCGAGTGGTCTGTCTGGTGGATTTCTTGGCCGTCTTGGCGGCCGTGGAGGACTTGTTCGCGGCCTTGGCGGGCGCCTTTTTCGCGGCCTTCTCGGCGGGTTTCTTCTCGGCTTTGCCATCGGAATCCGAGCCCCGGCGGCCGGTGGCCTCGAGGCTGCGCTGCAACGCGGCCACCAGGTCGACCACCTCGGCATCCATTTCCGCGGGTGCCGCCTCCTCCTCGCGGCGGATCACCTTGTTGGAGCCCGAGGCGATCGCCTCGTCGAGCATCTTCTTCAGCTCGATCTGGTATTCGTCGGTGTACAGGCCCGGGTCGAAATCGTCGGACATGCTCTCGACCAGGGTCTCGGCCATGGAAATCTCTTGTTTGCGCGGGGCGGCGGCGCCGTCGAGAGATTCGAAATCGACCGCGCGCACCTCGTCGGGCCACAGCAGCGTCTGCAGCACCAGGATGCCGCCGCGCACCCGCAGCGCGGCCAGCCTGGTCTTCTGGCGGAGCGTGAAATGCACCAGGGCCACCCGGTCCACTTCCTCGAGCGTCGTGGCCAGCAGTACGTACGCCTTCGGGGTGTTCGAATCCGGCTCCAGGTAGTAGCTCTTGTCGAACAGGATCGGATCTATCTGCTCGGACGGCACGAACTGGAGCACCGGAATCTCGTGCTTCTCCGCGACGGGCAGCTTCGAGAAATCCTCGTCGGTGAGGATGACCTTGTCGCCCTCCGGTGACTCGTACGCCTTATCGATATCGGCGTACTGCACCGACTGACCGCACACGGTGCACACGCGGTCGTATTTGATCCGCCCGCCGTCCTTGGCGTGCACCTGGTGGAACCGGATGTCGTGGTCCTCGGTCGCCGTATAGACCTTTACCGGGACGTTCACCAGTCCGAAGGCGATCGAGCCCTTCCATATGGACCTCATAACCCGAGCGTACTTGGCGGCGGTGACCATTTCCGGGGTTCGGGGGAGCCGCCCGGTGACACCGGGTGCCGATCGGGTGTCTTGCAAACCGACCAATCCGTATGCCCCTCGGGCAACGACTGCCAGGTAGAGGCCGCCGAGGCGATTCCGGTTCGGTCCGTCCCGTGCGTCACCGCTGTCTTGCACCACCCCCATCCTTCGAACGGAGCGACTGCATGACCTCGTTGGCCCCCGAGTCCGCAGGCCGTACCGAGCCCGCGGCCCCGAGGCGGTTCCCCCTTTCGGCCGCACAGTCCGGAATCTGGAACGCTCAATGCATCGCGCCGGACGTGCCGCTCACGGTCGCCCAGTACGTCGATATCCCCGGTCACCTGGATGTCGAATCGTTCGACGAGGCGATTCGCGGGTGCGCGGCGGACCTGCAGAGCCTGAGCCTGCGGATCGTCGAGGTCGACGGCACCCCGTGGCAGCTGGTGGACCCCGACACCCCGCTCGATTCCGAGGTCGTCGACCTGCGGTCGCAGGCCGATCCGCTCGCGGCGGCGCGGCGCTGGATGGAGCGCGACGCGAGCACGCCGATGCCGGTGCTGGGGCCGCTGTTCCGCTCCGCGGTGCTGCGGATCGCCGACGACCACTACCTGTGGTACGCGAAGATGCACCACATCGCCATCGACGGCTACGGATCGATGCTGCTGGTCGCCCGAATCGTGGAGCGCTACAACGCGATCGTCGCCGGTACCGAGCTGAGCCGGTGCACCGCCGCCGACCTGTCGGCGGTGTACGCGGCGGAACTGGAGTACCGCGAATCGGAGGCCTTCACCGAGGACCGGCGCTACTGGTCGGAGCGGCTGACGGGACTGCCCGAATGGTTCGGGCTCAGCGACAATCCCGCCCCGGCGAGCGGGCGCCGCCGCACCGAGGCGGGCACCATCGATGCCGCGGCCACGGCCCTGTTCGGTTCGGCGCGAGAGCGTTTCGGCGTATCCCGGCCCGCCCTGTTCCTCGCCGCGCTGGCCGGATACTTCTCCGCCGTCACCGGCAGCGGCGAGGTGGTGCTGAGCCTGCCGGTGACCGCGCGCACCACGCCGCTGCTGCGCGCCTCGGCGGGATATGTGTCGAATGTGGTGCCGGTGCATGTCACGGTCGACCCCGGTGCCACCGTGGACCGGCTGGTGGGCGCGGTCGCCGAACGCCTCGAGCAGGCACTGCGCCACCAGTGCTACCGCCACGAGGACATGCGCCGCGATCTCGGCATCTCCGACAACCGGCGCGGATTCTTCGGGCCGGTCGTCAATATGATGCTGTTCCACAACCGAATTCGGCTCGGCGGCGCCGACGCCACCGTGCACATGGTGTCCACCGGCCCGGTGGAGGATCTGTCGATCACCCTCTACAACGGTGCGGGCGACGACGGGCTGCACATCGACTTCATCGCCAATCCCGATCGCTACGATGCCGCCGAGCTGGGTGCCCACCATCGCCGGTTCCTGAACTACCTCAGCGAGTTTCTGGCCGCCGGACCGCGGGCGGTGGTCGCGGATCTGCCCCTGGTGAGCGCGGACGAGCAACATCGGCTCGTGGCGGAATCCGAGCCCGCGATGGCCGCCGAGACGACGCTGGCCGAGGTGTTCGATGCCGCGGCAGCGGCGCACGCCGACGCGGTGGCGGTGCGGTGCGGCGCCGACAGCCTCACCTACGGCGAGCTGCGCCAGCGCGCGAACCGGTTGGCGCACAGCCTGATCGAGGCGGGAGCGGGACCCGAGACACTGGTGGCGGTGGCGCTGCCGCGGTCGGTGGATCTGGTCGTCGCGATCGTGGCGGTGGTGCAGTCCGGCGCCGCCTATCTGCCGGTGGATCCCACGTATCCGGCCGAGCGCATCGAGTACCTGTTCACCGATGCGCGCCCGGTGTGCGCGGTGGCCACCGAGGCCGTGCGTGCCGTCGTCCCACCCGGCCTGCCCGTGATCGATCCGACGGCGAACGGGACCGACGGCATACCGCGGATCACCGACGCCGAGCGGCGAGCGCCGCTGCGGCCCGAACACACCGCCTACGTCATCTACACCTCGGGTTCGACGGGACGCCCGAAGGGCGTGCAGATCCCGCACCGCAACGTCACGACGCTGTTCGCGAGTACGCAGGCGCGGTTCGGATTCGGCGCCTCGGACGTGTGGACCATGTTCCACTCCCACGCGTTCGATTTCTCGGTCTGGGAGCTGTGGGGGGCGCTGCTGTACGGCGGCACGCTCGTGGTGGTCGACCGCGATACGGCGCGCTCGCCGGAACACCTGCTGGAGCTGTTGCGCCGCGAGCAGGTGACGGTCCTCAACCAGACGCCGTCGGCGTTCTATCAGCTCGATGCCGCCGACGCGGCCGCGCGGCAGGAGGATTCGCCGACCGATCCGCCGCTGGCGTTGCGGTACATCGTCTTCGGCGGCGAGGCGCTCGAACTGCGCCGGTTGACAGCGTGGTTCGACCGCCACGGTGATCGGATGCCGCAGCTGGTGAACATGTACGGCATCACCGAGACCACGGTGCACGTCACCCACCGGGGCCTGGACCGGCCGGACGCGGCCCGGCGGCACGCGGGCGGCATCGGCCGGGCGCTGCCGAGCCTGCGCACCCTGCTGCTGGACAGCCGGTTGCGGCCGGTGCCGGTCGAGGTGCCGGGCGAGATGTACGTGGCGGGCGAGCAACTGGCCCGCGGGTACCTCGGTCGGCCGGGCCTGACGGCCACCCGTTTCGTCGCGAACCCGTTCGGCGCCCCCGGATCCCGGATGTATCGCTCCGGTGACCGCGGCCGGTGGAACGCCGGACATCAGCTGGACTACCTGGGCCGCGGGGACGACCAGGTGAAGATGCGCGGATTCCGCATCGAACTCGGCGAGATCGAGGCCGCGCTGCTGACCCAGGACGGGGTGCGCTCGGCCGCCGCGGTCGTGCGCGAGGACGTGCCCGGCGACCGCCGGATCGTGGCCTATCTGGTCGCCGCGCCGGACACGGCGCTCGACACGGTGTCGGTCGGCGTGGGGGTCGCCGCCGTGCTGCCCGAGTACATGGTGCCCTCGGCGTACGTCGTGCTCGACGCAATCCCGTTGACCGCCAACGGAAAACTCGATCACCGGGCCCTGCCCGCGCCCGCGGCCCAGGTCCGCGTCTACCGCGCGCCCGGAACGCCGATCGAGCACGCGACCGCGCGGACCGTCGCCGAGGTGCTCGGCCTGGACCGGGTGGGCCTGGACGACGGCTTCTTCGCGCTCGGCGGCAATTCGCTGTCGGCGGCCCCCGGGGGCCCGCGGGGCGGGGGCCCCGGGGGGGGGGCGGTTACCCGGGCGCCTGTCCCCCGCGGACGCGACCGTCGCGGAACTCGCGGCGCAGGTGCAGCGGCTGATGGGCGGCGCGGGCGAGGCGGTGCGGCTCGCGGCGCGGCCGCGACCGGCGCGGATACCGCTGTCGCCCGCCCAGCAGCGGCTGTGGTTCATCAACCGGTTCGACCCGGCATCGAGCACCTACAACATCCCGTTCACGCTGCTGCTGCACGGCGAGCTGGACGCGGCGGCGCTGCGCGCGGCGCTGGGTGATCTGGTGGAGCGGCACGAGACGCTGCGCACCGTCTTCCCGGACGGCGACGACGGCCCGCATCAGGTGATCGTGCCCGCGGGCGCCGCGGCCGTCTCGCTGCCGGTGATCGACGTCGATACGGCCGAGCTGCGGGATCGGCTGCGGGAGTTCGCGAGTGCGGGATTCGATCTCACCGCGGAGACGCCGCTGCGGGTGCGGCTGCTGCGGACGGGGCCGCACGACCACGTGCTCGCCATCGTCCTGCACCACATCGCGGCCGACGGCTGGTCGCTGAGCCCGCTGGCCGACGATCTGGCGGCGGCCTACCGCGCCCGCCGCGCCGGGCATCCGCCGCAGTGGGCGCCGCTGCCCGTGCAGTACGCCGATTACAGTCTGTGGCAGCGGGATTCGCTCGGCGACGAATCCGCACCGGGCAGCCGCGCCGCCGTCCAGCTGGCCTACTGGACCGAGCGGCTGGCGGATCTGCCCGACGAACTGACCCTGCCCTGCGATCGGCCGCCCCCCGCCGCGCCGTCGGTGCGCGGGGGGGCCGGGGCGGGGGGGGGGGCCGGGGGGGGGCCCGTGCCGGTGTCGATCGATGCCGACCTGCACGCGGGCCTGGCGGAGCTGGCGCACGCGGGCGGCGCGACGCTGTTCATGGCGGTGCACACCGCGTACGCGATGCTGCTGGCCCGGCTGTCGGGGATGTCGGATATCGCGGTGGGTACGCCGATCGCGGGTCGTGGCGAGCGCGAACTCGACGGTGTGATCGGCATGTTCGTCAACACCCTGGTGTTCCGGACCGGCGTCGACGGGGGCGAATCGTTCGCGGCCCTGCTCGACCGCCAGCGCGAGGTCGACCTCGGGGCGTTCGCGCACGCGGAGGTGCCGTTCGAGCGGCTGGTGGAGGCGCTCAATCCGGTCCGGTCGACGGCGCGCCACCCGCTGGTCCAGGTCGGATTCTCGTTCCAGAACCTGGCCCCGGTGGAGCTGGACCTGCCCGGGCTCACCGTGACGCCCGCCGAAATCGACCTGGAGATAGCGCAATTCGATCTGCAGCTGGTCGTCGCCGACCGCTATGACGACACGGGCGCGCCGGCGGGGATCACCGGCCACCTCGCCTACGCGGCCGATCTGTTCGACGAAGCGACCGCGGCCGCGATCGGCGACCGGTTCCAGCGCCTGGTGCGCGAGATCGTCCGCGCGCCACACCGTCCCGCCGGGGATATCGAGATGCTCGCCGCCCACGAGCGGCACACCATGCTGCGCGAGTGGAACGACACCCGCCACCCGGTGCCGGAGACCACGCTGGCGGCGCTGTTCGCCGAGCAGGCGGCCCGCACGCCGGAGGCGGTGGCGGTGGCGAGCGACGGCGACGGCGAGGATCCGGCCCGCGCGCTGACCTTCGCCGAGTTCTCCGGCCGCGTGAATCGCCTGGCGCGCCACCTGATCTCGCTCGGCGTGCGGCCGGAGACCCGGGTGGCGCTCGGGATCCGCCGCTCGGTGGACCTGGTGGTCGCGATGTACGCCGTCTCGGTAGCGGGCGGGGTGTACGTGCCGCTGGATCCCGATCAGCCCGCCGAGCGGCGGAACTACATCCTCGACGTGGCCGCGCCGCTGTGCGTGCTGACCACCCGCCGGGACCGGCCGTCGCTGTCGGCGGCCGTCCCGATGCTCGACGTCGACGAGCTCGAGCTGGCGGAGCTCTCGGCTGCCCCGGTGACCGCCGCCGACCGGCCGTCGGCGCTGTTGCCGCAGCACACCGCGTACCTCATCTTCACCTCCGGCTCGACCGGGCGGCCCAAGGGCGTGGCGGTGCCGCACCGCGCCATCGCGAACCAATTGCTGTGGAAGCGTGCGGCATTCGCGATGGGGACCGAGGATTCGGTGCTGGTGAAGACGCCCGCCACCTTCGACCTGTCGGTGTGGGAATTCTGGTCGGCACCGATCAGCGGTGGGCGCATCGTGGTGACCGCGCCCGACACCCACCGCGATCCGGTGTACCTGGCGAAGGCCATCGAAACCCACCGGGTCTCGGTGCTGCACCTGGTGCCCTCGACGCTGGATGCGCTGCTGTCCACCGGCGCCTCCCTGCCGTCCTCGCTGCGGGCGGTGCTGGTGATCGGCGAGGCGCTGCCGGGCCCGACCGCCGGTCGGTTCCGCGACGGCCATCCGGGCGTGGAGCTGTGGAACCTGTACGGCCCCACCGAAACCGCCGTCTCCATCACGGCGCGTCGCGTCGACGACGAGTGCGCAGGAACGGTTCCGCTCGGCGTCCCGGAGTGGAACAGCCAGGTGTACGTGCTGGATTCGCGGCTGCGCCCGGTGCCGCCGGGGACCGCGGGCGAGCTGTACCTGGCGGGCGCGCAGGTGGCGCACGGATACCACGGCCGTCCCGGACTGACCGCGGAACGCTTCGTGGCGCAGCCGTTTTCGGAGCGCGCGGGTGAACGCCTGTACCGCACGGGCGATCTGGTGCGGTGGACCGCTGTGGGCGAGCTGGAATACCTGGGCCGCACCGACTGTCAGGTGAAGATCCGGGGCTTCCGGATCGAGCTGGGGGAGATCGAGGCGGCGCTGCTGGCGCTCGGCGAGATCGCCGCGGCGGCCGTCGTCGCGCAGAGCGACGAGCGCACCGGCGACCGGCTCATCGCCTATCTGGTGGCCGCCGCCGGTGCGACGATCGATACGGCGACGGTGCCCTCCAGGCTGGCGGCCGCGTTGCCGTCGTATATGGTTCCGGCCGCGTTCGTCGTGCTCGACGCGCTGCCGCTGACCGCGAACGGCAAGCTCGACCGCGGCGCCCTGCCCGTCCCGGCCGTCGAACTCGCGGAGTTCCGCGCGCCCGTGACGCCGCTGGAACAGCTGGTCGCCGGGGCGTACGCGGAGGTGCTGGGCCTGGCGCTGGTCGGGCTCGACGACGACTTCTTCGCGCTCGGCGGCACGTCGCTCAGCGCCACCCGGGTGGCGGCGCGGCTGAGCGCGGCGGCGCGCGCCCCGATCGGCGTGCGCGCGCTGTTCGAGGCTCCGACGGTGGCCGCGCTGGCGGCCCTGGTGGGCAGGCAGACCGGGACGCGCGAGCGTCCGGCCCTGACGAGCGGCACACGGCCGCAACGGATTCCGCTGTCTCCCGCACAGCAGCGGCTGTGGTTCCTCAACCGCTTCGATTCCGATTCGGGCGCCTACAACATCGCGATCGCCCTGCGCCTGCACGGCGAACCGGACGTGCCCGCGCTCGCGGCCGCGCTCGGTGACGTGGTGGCGCGGCACGAGTCGCTGCGTACCGTCTACCCCGACGGCCCGGACGGTCCCGTCCAGCTGGTCGTCGCGGGCCCCGCCGCGCCCCCCCCACACGCGGGGGGGCCGGGGGGGGTGTGGGGGGCCGCGGGCCCGCGGCGGGGGGTGGGCCCGCGGGGGTTGGGTG
>NZ_JARWQD010000202.1 GCF_029869545.1 Nocardia wallacei
CCCCCCGCCCCCCCCCCCCCTGCGCCCCGGCGCCCCCCCGGGGGGGGGGGCCCCGGTAACCCGGGGGCGCGAAAATATAAATCCTTCCACGCCGGGGGCCGCCCGCCGCCGCCGCGCCACTGTCAGGGCGGTGCCCATGGAACTACCTCATTTCCTCGAAGCCGTTGCAGCTCAACCGGACCGGCGCCGCAGGGTCACGGCGCCGAGGGCCAGCAGGGTGACGCCGAAGGCCAGCACGATCACCAGGTCGAGCCAGAGGATCGTGGTCGGCAGCGGATAGGTGCCGACCTCGTTGAGCGCCTCGGCGGCATAGCGCAGCGGAACCACATTGCTCGCCGCCCGCAGCGGACCGGCCATCTCCTCGCGCGGCCAGATCAGCCCGCACAGCAGCAGTTGCGGGATGATCACCGAGGGGGCGAACTGCAGCGCCTGGAACTCGGTGCGTGCGAAGGCGCTGGTGAACAATCCGGTCGAGGATCCGAGCACCGCCGTCGACACCACGATCAGCAGCACGACCGAGATGCGGCCCTGGCTCTGTAATCCCAGGGCGCGGTAGGCGACCGCCGCGGCGACGGTGGCCTGCACGACCGCCACCGCGGCGAACGCGATGCCGTAGCCGAGCAGCAGATCCAGTTTGTGCATCGGCATGCTGAGCAGCCGTTCCAGCGTTCCGGTTGTCCGCTCGCGCAGCATCGCGACGCTGGTGATCAGAAACATCGACGCGAACGGGAAGATGCCCAGTAGCAGCAGGCCGACCTGGTCGAAAATGTCGGGGCGGCCGTCGAAGACGAAGCGCAGCAGCGTCAGCAGCACACTGGGCACCACCAGGATCAGGCCGATGGTGCGATGATCGTGACGCAACTGCAGCAGCACCCGCAGCGCGGTCTGTGCGGTGAGGCGAATCGACATGGCTCGGCCCTACTTCCCCTCCAGCGCCGGTGCGCGCCGGGCATCCTGCGCCAGCACCAGTTCCAGGAACGCTTCCTCGAGATTGCTTGTGCCCGTGGTGGTTCGAAGTTCCGCGGGGGTTTCGTCGGCCAGCAGCCGACCCTCGCGCATGAGCAGCAGGCGATCGCACCGGTCCGCCTCGTCCATGACGTGGCTGGACACGAGCAGCGTGGTTCCGGTCGCGGCGAGCGCGCGGAAACGCTGCCACAGATCGCGCCGCAGCACGGGATCCAGGCCCACCGTCGGCTCGTCCAGGACGAGCACCTCGGGATCGGCGACCAGCGCGCATGCCAGCGATACCCGGGCCTGCTGTCCGCCGGACAGCTGGTCGACCAGCCGGTCGGCCACCTCCGCCAGCCCGACGTCGGCGATCGTCCGGTCGACGGCCGCGCCGGTGACGCCGTACACGGCACCGAAGTACCGGACGTTCTGCCGGACGGTCAGGTCGCCGTACACGGCGGGCGACTGCGTCACGTACCCGATCCTGCTCCGCAGTGCGGCGCTGCCGCTCGGCCGTCCGAGCACCTCGACGGTGCCCGAACCGATGCGCTGGACGCCGACCACGGACCTGATCAGGGTCGTCTTCCCGCAGCCGCTGGGTCCGAGCAGCCCGGTGACGGTCCCGGGCGCGAGGGTGAACGACACCCCGCGCAGTACCGGGCGGCGGCCCCGGTGCACCACGAGGTTCTCGACGACCACGGCTTCGGCCACGGTCCGCTCACCCCACCCGGAACATGTTGTACTGCAACCCGAATCCCTCGACGAAACGCCCCTCGCCCAGGAACGTCGTCTGATTGACCCAGTTCAGCGCCGAATCGCCGGTCTCCAGCCGGGGCGTCACCCGGAAATACTGATCCTCGAAGTCCGTGCCGAGACCCTCGCCGAAGGCGCGCTGCACCTTGTCGTTCATCTCGATCAGCCCGGGGAACGAGGCGTAAATGGCTGCGCCGTCGGAGGTTTCGAACTGCACGCGCACATCGAGCCGCGCGAATCCGTCGGCGCCGATGAGTGCCCAGTCGCCGCCGCCGGGCAGGACCTTGCCGGTCAGCGTCCCGACCTCGGGCACGGCCGGGTCACCCTCCAGGACGCCGTCGAGGATCTCGATGAACATCCGGACCCCGTAGGGCCCCGGACCGATCATGACCGGCGGCTTGAGGTGCGCGGTGACGGTCCCGATGCGTGTCAACTCCATACTTCATTCCTCGCTCTGATGGCCGGCCGCGCGGAAGGCCAGCGTGACGTTGTGCCCGCCGAAGGCAATGGAATTCGACAGCGCCACCTCGACGCGCTGGGTGCGCGCCGCATTGGGCACGTAGTCGAGATCGCACTCCGGGTCGGGCGTGGAATAGTTGATGGTCGGCGGAATCTGGCCGCGATCGATCGCGAGCGCGCAGATCGCCGCCTCCACCGCGCCCGTCGCGCCCAGCATGTGCCCGGTCATCGACTTGGTCGAGCTGATCGCCACCCGCGACGCGTATTCGCCGAAAGCCGTATGGACGGCCCGGGTTTCGGAGGGGTCGGACAGCATGGTGCCGGTGCCGTGCGCGTTGATGTAGTCGACGCGGTCGGGGCCGACACCCGCCTCGCGCATGGCGAGCCCCATGGCCCTGGCGGCGCTCGCGCCGTCCTCGCGCGGCGCGGTGATGTGATGGGTGTCGACGGTCTGGCCGTATCCGCACACCTCGGCGTAGACGTGGGCGCCGCGGGCGGCCGCGGATTCCGCGGTCTCCAGCAGCAGCATGGCCGCGCCCTCGCCCAGCACGAAACCGTCGCGGTCGGCGGAGAACGGCCGCGCCGCGCCGACCGGATCGTCGTTGCGCTTGGACAGCGCTCGCATACTGGTGAATCCGGCCAGCACGACCGGCTCCATCGCCGCCTCGGCGCCACCGACCAGGCAGGCGGCCGCATAGCCGTCGCGCACCATCCGATAGCCCTGGCCGACGGCGTCGGCCGACGAGGAGCACGCACTGAGCGACGCGTAGCTGGGGCCGCCCAGCTTGTGCCGGAACGCCACCGTGGACGCGGCGAAGTTGGCCATCGTCATCGGGATGAACAGCGGCGAGACGTTGCGATCGGTGAGCCGATTCTCGATGGCCGTGGTCGCGGTGGCGGTGCCGCCGAGCGCGGAGCCGACGACGGTGGCGATCTCCTCGCGGTCGAGCCCGTCCAGGCCCTGGTCGGCGATCGCGAGTTCGGAGGCGGCGACCGCCAGATGCCCGACGCGGTCGAAGCGGCGGACGTCCTTGTACTCGAGCCACTGCGAGGGGTCGAAGTCGGTGATCTCCGCGCCGATCTGCACCCGGTTGAACGACGGGTCGAATCTGGTGATGCGCCGCGCCCCGCTGGTGCCGGAAAGCAGTTGCTTCCACGAGGTTTCGGTGCCGATACCCAGCGGCGTCACCATGCCGATACCGGTGACGACGACGCGGCGGCGGGCCGGGGCCGTCATCGTTTCGGCTCCGGTTCGGCCAGGCCGAAGAAGGTCTCCATCTTCATCGCGACCTGGACGTCGCCCTGGACCCGCAGCTCGCCGCGCATCAGCAGTTCCATGCCCTTGACCAGTCCGGTCGCGATCTTCACGAAACCGACGGCATCCAGGAAGATGGTCAGATCCGGCTGTGCCGCTTCGCCTTCCGCGATCCGGCAGGCGTCGGGGCCGAACACCGCGTCCTGCACGATCGGCTCGCCCGGCTCGCGGGTCACCCGATAGCGGACCGTCACCTCGCGGTCGAAACTGCCCGGCACGTAGTAGCTGGGCATCAGGTCGAACGCATTGCGCAGCGCGTGGGCCCCGATGTCGATTCCCAAGGCCCACACCAGATCCGACTCCGGCATCACCTCGACGACCGAGCGCACCCGGGCGCGCTCGCCGGAGAGCAGGTCCTCGATCTGAGCCCGGGTCGCCTTGCCCGTCTCGGCCGCGATCGCGGCCGCCTCGTCCAGTGCCTCGGCTTTCATGTGAGCACCTCCGCTCTGCTGAGTCCCGTTGCCGCGCTGTCGATGACGGCGCGGATCAGTTCGTTGTAGGGGTCCTTGCCGGGGAGCATCGCGGCGATGTGCCCATCCGGGCGGATCAGTACCGCGTCGCGCCCGCCCAGGTGGTAGGTCGAGAGCAGATCGCCGGAGCGATCGGTGAGCCCCGGGATCCCGTCCGGGATGTCGGCGCCGGACGGGTACACCGCGACGGGTGTCACGGGCACCGTGTTCATCAGGTGCACATAGCCGACCGCGTCGATCCACTCCTCGGCGGCCTCCGGGCCCGCGATCAGTGCGAAGCCGCGGTCGGCCAGGTCGAGTGTCGACACGGGGCGACCCTCGGGGGTGTACGCCCACTCGTGCGGCGCCCGGCCGCCGATATCGACGCGCGGGAGATAGTCGACGACATCATCGACCACCGGCGTCGAGCGGTACCGGAATCCCAGGGCCTGACCGGAGAAGTCGAAATGCGGTCGCTGGTATTCGATTCCGGCCGCGATGCGCGGGTCCGTCCCGATCTTGTCCGCCGCGCGGTGCAGCAGATCGGCGACCGTGCCGCCGAATTCACGCATCGCCCGGGCGTTGTGTTCGCTCTGCTCGGCGTTGAACGCCGCGACCGGCCGCCGCTCGGCCTCGTAGCTGTCGAGAAGGGCGCCCGTCGCCCAGCCGTCCAGCACACCGGCCACCTTCCAGGCCAGGTTGTGTGCGTCCTGGATCCCGGTGTTCATGCCGAATCCGCCGGTGGGCGGGAAGGTGTGGGCGGCATCGCCGATCACGAACACCCGCCGGTGGGCGTCGTTCCAGCGGTCGACGCCCGTGGAGCCCATCGCCCACGTCCGGGTGGAGACGATGTCGGCGGCGATATCGGTGCCCAGCGCCGCGCGCAGGATGTCCGGCGCGCTCGCCACGGGGTCGGGGCCCGCATCGTCGTCCAGCGGCACCTCGAGCAGCCAGTCGCCGCGTTCGGGATCGACGGTGATCAGCACTCCCCGGACCCGACCGTTGATGATCCAGGACAGCACGCTGTCGTGCCCGCGCAGCAGCGGCCGCAGGTCGGCCCGGAAGTAGATGTCGAGCAGCGATCCCAGTGGGGCGGAGGCGGTTTCGCCGATCCCCACCGTGGCGCGCAGCGCTCCGTGCATGCCCTCGGCCAGAATCGCGTAGCTCGCGTCGAGCCGGTGGGTCTCCCCATCGCCCGTGGCATAGGTCAGCTCGACACCGCCCGCCGTGGGACGCACCTGCCGGACCGTCGCCCCGGTGACCGATCGGACCGAGCGATGTCGGCGCAGCGTCCGCGCCAGCACGTCCTGCAGGCGGTTCTGCGGGCAGATGACCGGCAGCGTCGGGCTCTGCCGAGCCAGGCGCATGAGCTTGTCGGTCGTCTGGACCATCTCCAGCCGACCGAGTTCGGCACCGGCCACGCTGTGCAGGAACCGCACTCGGGGAGCCTTCTCGAGGGTGGTGCTCTCCTCCAGCACGGCATCGAGAACGCCGAATTCCCTGAGTATTTCGGTGGTCCGGGTGTTCACCAGCGTCGCCTGCGGGTGCACGGGCGGCGCGGTGCGCCGCTCCAGGACGACCGCGTCTATATCCCATCGCCCGAGCGCGTGCGCGCAGGCCAGCCCGGCCGGGCCCGCGCCGACGATCGCGACCCCGGTTCGTGTCCCGGTCATGATCGGACTCCGCTTGTGGCCGGGACCTCGAGCATCCGGCCCACGCGGGCGCGCACGCTCCGGTCGAAGCGATCCCGGCCGACCAGCCGCGCCGCGGCCAGCGCCGGGAGGCCGACGAGGATGGCCGCTCCGAGCCAGCCGACGAACCCGACCAGCGTCACGGCCCGGCCCGCCGCACCCACGGCCGACGCTCGCCGGACCGCGCCACCCCAGTATCGAAATATCCTGCCCGCCACGAGATCTGCGGCCGCGAGCACCGGAACGACCGGTGCGGCCGGGTCGGTCAGTTCCGCCGTGGACACCTCCGCGGCGGATCGGGCGGCCGCGATCGCGGTGCCGATCCGTCCGACGCGCTCCAGCTCGTCGGCCCCCACGCCCGCCCGTCCGAACCAGGCGCCGTCGCGCCGCCCGGTCAGCAGCCAGCGCAGCGTGGTCACCAGGGTCAGCGCCTGGGCGCGGGTGTCGATGGCCGCCACCGCCCCGCGAGGCCGCGCCCCGGCGGCGGCGAGGTGGCGCCCGACCTCGGCGGCCGCCGAGTACCACATGTTCCGGCACGCCACGACGGTCAGCACATCCCGGTCGGCGAACAGCTCCCGATGCCCGCGCAGCAGCGCCCGCGCGGGCAGGGCCGGGGCCAGATACCACACCTGGTAGGCGAGGATCACCAATTCGCCTGGCTCGGAACGCAATTCACCGTCGGCGACCGAGATGTCGATCGTGGCGTGCTCGTCCACACACGTCGGGAAGACGCCGAAGAACCGCCGGATCGGCCAGGGGAACGGATACGGCTCGACGGGCTCGACGAGCACCCGCCGAATCCGCCACCCCGCCCGCTCCAGCGGCGCGATCAGCGCCTCGGTCACCTCGGTCAGCTGCCCGGTCTGGCTGTATTCGAAGACGACCGCATCCGTCATTTCCCCGCCTCGGTCGGCTGCGCCGCACCGGCCACGGCAGTCAGGTGCATGAACGAAATAGCGAACCGGCCCGATTCGGGCACCATGCACAGCAGCGTCTCGCCCGGCTGCACGAGATTCTCGGCGAGCATTTCATCGAGGATCACATAGATACTCGCGCTGCCGATATTGCCGACGCGGGTCAGATTACTGAACCATGCCTCGGGCCGCCCGGCCGGTACATTGCGGCGCCGCAACTCGCCCGTGAGCATCGTTTTCATGCGCTCACTCGAATAATGTGCGGGAAACCAGGTCACCTTTTCCGGATCGAATTTCCCGGCGCGCGCCAGCCGTTCGTACTCGTCGATGCCGACGCGGACCAGATGCGGCAGCAGGGACAGCTTCTGGCGCGGCGCCAGCGCACCGTCGATCGCCGCCGCCGACGCCGTCGGGTAGTCACCCCACGTCTTTTCGGCGGTGTTCTTGTTGCTGCCGAAATACATGCAGGCGCGTTCGGTATTGGCATACGACGTCAGCGAAATCCAGTCGATTCGCAGGCTGGTCCGGTCGGCCGCCGGGGTGTCGGAGACGACCGCGGCCCCCGCACCGTCGGAGAGCATATATCGGAGGAAGGCCGTCTCCATCGGCAGCGACCCGTCGTCGGTGATGGCCTTCATTTCGTCGTATCGGGTGTGCTTGAAACCGCGGGAGGCCAGCTCGCTGGCGACCGAGACCGCCGTCGCCTTCTCGCCGACCTTCACCTGCAGGTAGGCATTTTTCAATGCCATCATTCCGGAGCTGCAGATGCCGTGCGCGGTGACGATTTCCATCGGCGGATAACCGAGTTCGCCGTGCACCATGCTCGCGTGCCCGGGGCCCAGCAGGTCCGGCAGGGTGGTGGCCGCGGCCAGCATCTCGACCTGTTCGGGCCGGATACCGGCGCGTTCCACTGCGTGGCGCACAGCGTTCGCCGCCATCGCGGCGTTCGAGTGCACGGTCTGCTGCTGCTTGTCGATGGCGTAGTACCGGGTCTTGATACCGCTGTTCTGCAGGATCTGGTCCTTCAGATCCGAGGAGGCCCGGCCCGCCTTGCCGATGTATTCCTCCACCTCGTCGTTCGTGATCGGTTCGCCGGGCAGAAAGCGCCCGGTCGCGGTGATATACGCGTCCATATGAGCCTTACTTCCGTTTTCGATCGAAGACCCGCTCAGGCCGGTTCGGAGGCGCGTGCCTCCTCGGCCTTGACGCGAATGAGGTCCATCAGATCCGAGAATGTCCGCACCGAGGCGATGCGCTCGTCATCCAGCGAAATTCCGTATTTGGACTCGATGAGATCCGCCACCGAGAGCACGGCCAGCGAATCGACGCCGATATCCGACATGGTCGCATCCGCTGGCACGCGATCCAGATCGATGTCGTAGTGCGACCGTAGGAAATCAGAAATGTCGTCTTTGATAGATACGTCAACGGACATGATGCCAGACTTTCTCAAAAGTTCCGCGCAGCGACAGCACGCGAAGGCATGGCACGAATGAATCGACGTCGTTGCCGATGGGTTTCTACAGAGTTACCGAGAGAGTACTTCCGGTCGGACTCCCCCGTCCTGAACAACTTCCGACGATCACCAGGCTAGAACGAGATCTCCGAGATCGTCAACACGCAAAAGTGCGATTGCATCGTGCCACGGTAGGATTGCCGTGATGCCACGGTAGGACGCGAGGAGCCGGTTTCACAATTCTTGCGGTCCTCGCCTGGGAGCGGTCACAGAAACATGCCGGTCGCCTTGTTTGTTGCTGGATCAGTGCCGGGCAAACCATTCCTCGATTTTGCGGGCCGTCATCAGGTTCCCCTTGATCCGCAGCTTGCCGGTCGCCATCAACGCCATGCCGCCCGTCTGACCCGCGATCAACCGCAGAAACGGGACCATGCCGAGCTCGAGGGTCACGGTGGGCCGCCCCGCGAGCTCGCCCTCATGCACTATGCACGTGGCGTTTTCGACGATCACGGTCCAGGTCGCCGGCGGTTCGCCGACGCGGAAGCGGATGACGGCGTGCACCCCGGCCAGGCGGTCACCGACCGCGCGACGTGGCATTTCGGCGAAGACGCCGTGCAGTACCAGCAGGCGGCTCATCGGATCGGACATGGCGCGCGAAAGCTGCTGGTCATCGATCCGGCGCACGATCTCCGCGAACTCGGCGGACGTGCTCGATGGATGCTCGGAAGACGCTGTGGCAGCACCATTTTCGGAAGAATGGGACATTCTCGACACTCCGTATCCGGATGGTTGACGTACGGATTCGCACGAACTGTGGGTGACATCACACGAGACTGTGCGGCGGATCGGTGCCGCGACGCGCACAGGATATGGCCGCCGGGAGCCACCGGCAACAACGGTCGCCGGTGGTTTTCGATCGTGTTAGGCTGCGAACGTCTGGACAGGCGTTCCCGTTCAACATCCGACCACATCCTCCGGATTCGTCACCGAGAATCATTGGTGCCGAACACTTTTCCCCGAGCGGAGTGAACGATGCCTCCTACCTCTCCCGGCGCCGATCAACCGGCGACCGACCCCGAAACCGATGCCCTGAGCCGCACCCTGGGCTCCGTGCCCCCGGGCATCGCCGAGCTGAGCCCGCAGCGCCGCGACGACCTGGCGTCGCTGGTCGAGCAGGCACAGCGGACGCGCGTCGAGGAGCTGACCCGCGCGGCCGTCGGCGCCCTCGACAGGATTCCGTTCCCGCTGCGCGCAGCCGTCCGGAAGGCGGTGGGGCTGTGAAGGATTCGCCAGAGGACCGCCGCATCGAGATCTCCCGGGTGGCCCGGCTGCTCCAGGTTCCCGCCGACCGGATCGACTACCTCGCCGAGGTCCCGGCCCACGACATCGCCGCACTGCGGCAACAGATCTCGGACCTGTTCTTCGATTCGACCGAGGAGGGACTGGGCAAGATCGTCGCCGCCGCGCGCATACTGCCGTCCCAGGTGGCCGCCAAGGTCGCCGCGCACAACCACAGCCCGCTGATGACCGCCCACCTCGCCGCCGTGCTGGACGTTCCGCGCGCGATCTCGGTGGCGCGGCGGCTGCCGCCGGAGTTCCTCGCCGACGTCGCGGCCCACCTGGATCTGCACCGGTCCGCCGATGTCATCACGGGTTTGCCTCCCGACGTCGTGGCGGCGGTGGTCCGGCACATCGCCGGACGCGCGGACTGGCTGACGCTGAGCGAGCTGATCCGCACCGCCCCGGACGCACAGCTGGACCGCTGCCTGCGGGTGCTGGACTCCGAACAGATTCTCGCCGCGACCGCCCTGCTCACCGACCACGACGCCGTCGAGCGAGTCGCCGACCGAGTCACCGAGCCGCTGGCCGGTCGGGTGCGTGCCGGGGCCTCGGCGCCCGCGAGCGACGAGAGCTGACGCGCATGCGATTCCATCTGATCGACCGGATCGACTCGTGGGAACCGATGCGGCGCATCTCCGCCCGCAAGGCGACATCGGTGTACGAGGACTACTGGCAGTCCGCGCCGGGCGGCCCCGTGATGCCGTCCGGCCTGGTGCTGGAGGCGCTGTGCCAGGCCGGTGCGTGGCTGGTCCTGCTCAGCTCCGACCATCGTCAGCGCGCCGCGCTGCTGAGCATCGGTGAGTTCACGATCTTCCGGGACGTGAGGCCGGGCGATGTGCTGCACATGACCGCCGAGGCCACCTCCGTGCGCCGGCGCACCGCGATGGTCGACGGCCGGGTCGAGGTCGACGGCGTACCGATTCTGGCCGCGCGCGGTCTCATGTGCGGGCTCATCGAGGCCGAACGGCTCGACGACCCGGCCGATACCGCGCGCATGGCCGACGTCCTGCTGGGCCGTGGCCCATTCGCCGGGCCCGCGCTCGGGAAGGAGGCGGGGTGACGACGGGACCTTCGGCGACCGTGGGCGCCCCGGCCTTCGACCGCCTCACCGTGCTGCGGCCGGGGCAGGAGGCGGTCGCCTACCTCAACGTGACCGCCACCCTGCCCCTGCTCGCCACGCACTTTCCGCGGTACCCGATCCTGCCCGGCGTGCTGATCGTCGAGGGCGCGGTGGCCCTGGCGCGGCTGGCCGCCGGTATACCGGAGCTGCGCCTGCGGCACGCCACCCGGCTTCGCTTCCGGCGCTTCATCGTTCCGGGCGATCGGGTGGAACTCACCGCCACCGCGCATCCGGCGCCCGGCGCCGCCGGTGACAGCAGCTGGCGCGCGGAGGCCCGGGTCGACGGTGAAATCGCCGCGTCCATAGGAACTCTCACGCTCACCCGTGCTCTCGGGTGAGCCCCGGGCCTGTCAGGAAACGTCGGGAATTCCCACCTTCTTGTTCAGATCCGACAGGGCGAAATCGATCGAGGCGATCCGGCCGGACTCGTCGGGCATGGACAGTCGCGCCGCGACCGGCAGGTGCCTGCCCGAGGTGGCGAACCAGACCACCAACCGCGCGTCCTGCCGCAGTTCGGGCAGCCATGTCCGGGCATCCTCCTGCGGGATGTCACCGGCCACCCGAAACGCCTGGACGCCCTCGTGCGTTTCCCGGATCTCGGTGCGCGGGTCGCGGAAATTACGCAGCATGCGGGTCAGGCCGCGGTCGGGGTCGAGCAGCACCGAGGGATTGGGCAGTTGGCCCATGTTCGCCGAAAACGCCGATGCGGGAAGGTATTTCCCACTCGCATCGCGCGCGAGCAGCTGCCCGTCGCGTTCCACGAAACGCATCCGGAGCCCGGAGACCACCGCCTCCCCCGCCGACGCGCCCGGCTCGGCACCCTGCCGCGCGCGCACGTCCGCGGTCAGCTCGCGAACGGCCAGCCCGGCGATCGGCGCCGAGGTCGTCATCTCGACGTGGGCGCTGTCGATATCCGCGCCCGCGGCCCGGGCGCCCCGGAGCAGGAATTCCGCATCGGGCAGCCCGCCCGACCCGTCGCCGCACCCCGCGGCCGCCGCGGCCACCGCACCGATCGCCGCCAACGTACGGATACTCCGCGAAATACTCACCCCCGCAAGCCTAATCGCTCGCGGCCGATAACGCATAGCGTCACAACCCGTTGTTCGTTTCGTATTGCCTTAGCGCACAACGCTTGTCGCCATCTGCGAGGTCGCGGCCGCGGCACGTAACACGCTTGTCACATCAAGCGGACACCGGTGCGGCGGCGGGGCCGTTATGATCTCGTCACGACGCTCGTCGAGCCGGGGAGGGACACGATGCTATTCCATCTGGATCGCCTGCGAGTCTTCGCTTTCCGGGAATTCCGCACGCATTGGCGGCGCTCGGTCGCCTCGATCGGGGTGATCGCGGTATCGGCCGCGCTGCTGGTCGCCACCCTCGGCATCTTCGGCTCGCTGACCGGATCCGTCGAACGCCTCGGCACCGGGCTCTCGGGCACGGCGGCCTTCGAGGTGGCCGGGGTCGCCGACGGCGGATTCGATCAGGCCGTGCGGGCCGACGTCGCCGCGGTCCCCGGCGTCGCCGCGGCGGTACCGCTGGTGCGCACAGCCATGAATTCCGAGCGCGGCAAGGTCATGCTGCTCGGCGTCGACCCGTCCAGCACCCAACTGTCCAGCGATCTCTCCGCGGCCATCACCGCCCAGCTCGCGGCCACCGCCGGACTGCCGCCGCTGCGCAACGGCGTCGCGGTCGGGGCCGCGACGGGTGCGGTCCGCGGCGACATCCTCACCCTCGGCACCGACACCGTCACCGTCGCGACAGTGCTCGACGGCGAGGCCGCACGGCAGCTCAACGGCGGGCATTTCGTGCTCGCACCGCTGGCGCTGGCGCAGCGCCTGGCCGTACACGAGCGGCAGCTCGATTCGGTCTTCGTGGTCACCGACCGGTCCGCCGACACGGGCGCCGTCCGGTCCGCCGTCACCGCGGCGGTGGCCGGTCGCGCGATCGTGGCCGATGCGAATTTCCGTACGGCACAGGCGGATAACGCGGTCTCCACGTTCCGGTACGCCATGCTCATCAGTTCGTCCATCGCCCTGGTGGTGGCCGGGTTCCTGATCTTCAACGCGATGACCATGGCGGTCGTGCAACGTCGCCCGACCTTCGCGCTGTTGCGCGCGATAGGCGGCCGCGGGCCGGTCATCGCGGCGGATCTGCTGGTCGAGGCCGCGTTCGTCGGACTGATCGGCGCGGCGATCGGCATACCGATCGGCTGGCTGCTCGGGCGCTGGGCGATCACCAGACTGCCCTCGTTGATGATTCAGTCCATCGACGCGCGACTGATGTATCTGCCGTCCCCGTACGCGATCCCGGTGGCCGTGCTGGCGTGCGTGACGGCCAGCGTCGCCGCCTCGGCGCTCGCGGCGCGCCAGGTGTACCGGGTCGCCCCGATCGAGGCGCTGGCGCCCGTAGGTGCCGGTGCCGCCGACCACGGCTCGCGGACGGCGCGGGTGATCGCGGGCATCGCCGCGACGGCCGGGGTGGCGGCCGCGTTCCTCGTCGCCTTCCTGGTTCCCGGTCGCAGCGCCATGGGTGCGATCGCGGTATTCCTGGTCGCGGGCATCGGGCTGGCCTTCGCGTTCGCCAAGCCGATCGTCGCCGCGACCGCCTTCGTCGCCCGCCGGCTGCGTGCGCCGGGGCAGTTGGCCGCCGAATCCATCGTGCGCGCCGAGCGCCGGGTCTGGGCCGCCATCCTCGCGGTGGCGATCGCCGTCGCGATGGTCACGACGATCGTGGGCGGCAACAAGAACGCGATCGACTCGGCGACCGACTCGCTGTCCTCGGTCGCCCGGACCGACCTGTACGTCAGCACCAATTCGGTCGACGAGAGCCCGACCGGTCCGCTGTTACCCACCGAGGTCATCGAGAAGGTAGCCGCCGTTCCCGGTGTCGCACAGGCCGTTCCGGGTCAGTGGCTCTACGCGACGGTCGGCGAGCTGCGGGTGACCATCCAGGGGATCATCGGCGGCTCGCATTCGATCATGAGCGCCGCGATGAGCGACGACGTTCGGCAGCGGGTGCTCGCGGGCGAGGGAATCGCGGTATCCCGAGACGTCGCCACCGCGCTACACCTCTCCCCGGGCGACGACTTTCCGTTGACCACGTCCCGGGGCGTGCGAACGGTGCGGGTGCTCGAGGTCGTCCCCTACTTTTCGGTGCTGGGCGGCGCCGTCGCGCTGAATCTGGTTCAGCTGCAGGAATGGTTCGACCGCCCCGGCGCCAACCATCTGGAGTTGACCGCCGCGCCGGGCACCGATATCGACCGGCTGGCCGCGGCGATACGCGATATCGCACCGGGCTCGGTCGATATCTACACCGGCCGGGAGGCGCTCAGCGCGGTCGCGGACGCACTGCGGCAAGGGGTTTCGCTCGTCGAGGCCCTGACGTGGATCGTGTCCGCGGTCGCCGCCGTCGCACTGTTGAACACGCTACTGCTGTCCGTGCTGGATCGCCGCCGAGAACTCGGCGTGCTGCGGGCGCTCGGATCCAGCCGCCGATTCACCTTGCGCGTCGTGCTGGCCGAGGCCGCCGCGACCGGTGCGGTCGGCGGCATTCTGGGACTCGCGCTGGGCTCGGTGGCGCATTTCCTGAATTCCCGCGTCTGGGGGCAGGCCACCACCATCGATGTGGTCTACGAACCCGATCCGCGCGCGTTCCTTTTCGGCGGCATCGCGCTGCTGCTGACCCTGGCGGGGGCGATTCCACCGGCCCTGCGCGCGGCACGGCTCAATATCGTGCAGGCCGTCGCCGTCGATTAGGGTTGTGATCTCGATGATAAATGAGCCGAACTCGTTGTGGCAGAACGTAATTGACACATATGCCGCCATTGTTTAAAGTTGAAGGCAACATGCCGCAGCGTCGCCGCGTGTTTCCTGATCCACAGTTCTTCCGTTTATGACGGCCGCTGTGTTCCGACAGACAGTCATTGTCCACAGATTCAGCACGTTCGGTTCCCGTGCCCGGCGCACAGCGCCGGGCGCCGCCGTGGCCTGAATTTCATCGACACCCGCCGCAGCACCATTGTGTCTGCCGCACACCGTGATTCCGTCATGCCCGCTCGAGCTCGGAGAACCCTATGAATGATGCGAACGACCATCGGATAGCCCGCCGCACCGTGCTGCGCGGCGCGGCCACAGTCGGCGGCGGCGTCCTGTTGTCGGCGGCCGGCGGGAACCCACTGCGCGCCACGCCTCCGACGCCGTCGAGCGGCCGCCGCGTCGCGGTGTTCGGAGCGGGTATCGCCGGACTGACGACGGCGACCGAACTGGTTGAGCGTGGATTCGAGGTCACCGTGTTCGAGGCCACCTCCGAATTCGGCGGCAAGGCACGCAGTTTCTCGATTCCCGATACCGCCACGGGCGGCAGGAACCCACTTCCCGGCGAGCACGGATTCCGAATCTTCCAGGGGTTTCTCCAGCACGTGCCCGATACGATGCGCCGGATTCCGGTACCGGGAAATCCGAACGGGGTGTGGGACAACCTGGTCGGCACCTCGGCGGTGCGGCTGTGCCGACCGGACGCGGAGGACGCCGTCATTCCGCTGCCCTATCTGCACGACGAATATCGGCTCATCGATCCCGCGACGCTCGGCCATACGCTGGCGACCCTGCTCGGAATCGGCACGGCGGCACCGGTGGAGCTGATGTCGCTCGTGCAGCGGCTGTGGGTCTTCGCGACCAGTTCCGACGAGCGGCGATTCGGCCAGTGGGAATACACCACGTGGCGCGAGTTCGTCCGGGCGGACGGTAAACCCCAGGTGTATCAGCAGCTGGCCTCCCATTTCCCGCCGCAGTTCTTCGCCTCGGTCCGGGAGACCGAGGGGAGCAGCCGGACCATCGCGCGGTGGATGCTCGCCTTCATCTACAACATTCTGGGCCGCGCCAACGACGGACCGCCGACCCGCGTACTCAACGCGCCGACCAACGAGGCGTGGTTCGACCACTGGGTGAGTTATCTGCGTTCGCGCGGTGTGGAATTCGTCCTCGGGCACGCCGTGGAGGCATTCGAGGTGTCGGGCGACCGGATCGGCGGTGCCCGGGTGCGCGGCGCCAACGGCCGTTCCCGGGTCGAGGCGGACTGGTATGTGTGCGCATTGCCGGGAAATCGGGCCCGGGAGCTGTGGTCGCCGCAGATCCTCGCCCTGGATCCCGGTTTGGAGCGGATGAACGGGTTGTCGTTCTCGTGGATGGTCGGCGGGCAGCTTTTCCTGCGTCGCCGTCGCCGGACGGTGCCCGGTCACGCCGGTTATATCTACGCACCCTGGGCCCTGGCGTCGGTAGATCAGGCGCAATTCTGGCCGGGTCGCGATTTTCCGCGCGATTACGGCGACGGGCAGGTCCAGGACTGCCTGTCCATCGACATCATGGATTGGCACACCCCCGGTGTGCTCTACGGCAAGCCCGCCACGCATTGCTCGCCGGAGGAGATCGGCAACGAGGTCATCGCCCAGATCAATATGCATCTCAACGATCGCGGCGTGGACGGCATCAACGAGAGCGACGTGCATTCCTGGCATCTGGATCCGGCGATCGAGTGGGACGGCCAGGAGAACACCAATGCCACTCCGATGCTGTCGAACTCGGTGGGCGCCTGGGACTCCCGGCCGGAGGCACGCACCGCGATCCCGAATTTCGTGCTCGCCGGCGATTACGTGCATACCGATATCGATGCGCGCTGCATGGAGGGTGCGAACGAGGGCGCGCGGCATGCGGTCAACGCGCTGCTGGAGCTGTCGGGATCGCCTGCCGCCCCGGTGCCGACGTGGACGATGTACACACCACCGGAGCTGGAGCCGCTGCGCCGCGCCGACCTGGATCGGTACCGCCGCGGACTTCCGAACCAGTTCGATCTGCTGCCGTGAGCGGTGGCGCGGTCAGGCCACGTCGACCACGAACAGCCCGATCCGGCGATTGCACAGGCGCGCGATGTCGGGCATGTCGGCCGTGGCCGCGCCGGGCCCGACGAAGCGTGGATTGCGCACCGTGACGGTGCCGCCGCGACAGCGCAGCGACGCCTGTCCGGCCGCCACCACATTCCTGGCCCACTGGGTTTCGCCGTGGACGAGCACCACCGCTACCGCCCCGCCCTTGCGGAAGATGTTGACCGGGGTCTCGTACCGCCTGCCGGATTTGCGGCCGACGTGCTCGATCACGGCGTAACCCGGTAGCGAGGGTGCTACCCGCCGCATCACGGGGTTCATGTACTGCGCCCCCAGTCTGCCCAGCCAGCGGGGGAAATACGTGGGAAGGGAATTGTCGGTAGCGCTCACCGTGATCATGGTAGAAGGCGATGCGCCATCGAACATCCTGCCGCAGAAGGAGATTCGCGGCGGCGCCGACAGAATCGTGGGGGGCGGGCGCGGGGGGGGCGCCCGCCCCGGCGGGGGGGGGGGGGGGCGGCGGCGGGGGCCCCCACCGCCCCGAAGCGGTCGATCCGCTGTCCGATGGCCTGCAGTCGCA
>NZ_JARWQD010000203.1 GCF_029869545.1 Nocardia wallacei
TCCCGGCCCGGCATCGCCGCCTGCTATCGCGCGCTGTCCGAGCGCACCGGCACCTACATCGACTGCGATCTGGTCGTCACGCGGCTCGGCCCGCCGCTCGAGGAGGAGCTCGCGCACGGAGGTCTGGTGGATCTCCTTGAGACGGTTGCGGCTGGCGTCGTCGAGGGGCGCCGCCCGTTATTCCGGGGGGCCCCCCCCCCCGGGGGGGGGCGGCCCCCCCGAGCGCGACGACTCAGGCCGAAGCGGCCAGCGGCCGGTCATAGGCCGGTTCGGCGACCGGCTCTATGGCGTAGGCCAGGATGTCGGCCACATCGGCGACCGGACGGACATCCAGCGCCGCGAGCACCTCGGCCGGGACCTCGTCCAGATCCGGCTCGTTGCGAGCCGGGATGAACACGGTCTTGAGCCCGGCCCGCTGCGCGGCAAGCAGCTTCTGCTTCACGCCGCCGATCGGCAGCACCCGGCCGTTCAGCGTGACCTCGCCGGTCATGCCGACGTCCCCGCGCACCTGCCGATCCAGCGCCAGCGACACCAGGGCAGTGACCATGGTGACGCCCGCCGACGGACCGTCCTTGGGCACCGCACCCGCCGGGAAGTGGATGTGGATGTTGCGGTCCAGCATCTTCGGCTCGATGCCGATCTCCTCGAGGTGCGAGCGGACATAGGTCAGCGCGATCTGCGCGGATTCCTTCATCACATCGCCCAGCTGACCGGTCAGGGTCAGCGAGCGCTCGCCCTCGGCGGCGTTGGCCTCGATGTAGAGGACGTCGCCGCCCGCGCCGGTGACCGCCAGGCCGGTGGCCACGCCCGGAACGGCGGTGCGCTCCACCGAATCCGGGGTGAACCGGGGGCGGCCCAGGTAGTCGGTCAGGTCGCCCAGCCCGATGACCAGGCGCTCGGAAGGCGTAGGCGCACCGAAGGTTTCGGGCTCGATCAGCGGTTCGTTGTAGCCCAGCTCGGAGTCGTAACCGAGGTCGACGACCTGCGCGCCACCGGCGTCCTGCGCCGCCGGGAGCGAACCCTCGGAGAGCCGAGTCGCCGCCTTGCGCAAGGCTTTTGCGATCAACCGCTCCATCTGCCGCACACCCGCCTCCCGGGTGTAGTTCGCGGCGATCTCGCGCAGCGCCTCCTCGGTGATCGACACCTCCTCGGCGGTCAGCGCGTTGCGCTCGAGCTGCCTCGGCACCAGGAAGTCGCGGGCGATGGCCACCTTGTCGTCCTCGGTGTAGCCGTCGACCGTGATCAGCTCCAGGCGGTCCAGCAGCGGGCCCGGAATCGTCTCCACGACGTTCGCGGTCGCGATGAACAGCACGTCCGACAGGTCCAGGTCCAGATCCAGGTAGTGGTCGCGGAAGGTGTGGTTCTGCGCCGGATCCAGCACCTCGAGCAGCGCGGCCGCGGGATCGCCCCGGAAGTCGGAGCCGACCTTGTCGATCTCGTCCAGCAGCACAACGGGATTCATGGATCCCGCCTCCTTGACCGCACGCACGATGCGGCCGGGGAGCGCACCGACGTAGGTGCGCCGATGCCCGCGGATCTCGGCCTCGTCGCGCACGCCGCCCAGGGCGACGCGAACGAACTTGCGGCCCAGGGCCCGAGCCACGCTCTCACCCAGCGAGGTCTTGCCGACGCCGGGCGGCCCGGCCAGCACCAGCACCGCGCCGGAGCCGCGGCCGCCGACGACCTCCAGGCCGCGCGCGGCGCGGCGGGCCCGCACCGCCAGGTACTCGACCATGCGGTCCTTCACCTCATCCAGGCCGTGGTGATCGGCGTCCAGCACCGCGCGGGCGGCCGAGATATCGGTCGAGTCCGTGGTTTTCACGTTCCACGGCAGGTCCAGCACGGTGTCGAGCCAGGTGCGGATCCAGCCCGTCTCCGGGCTCTGATCGCTGCCGCGCTCGAGCCGGTCGACCTCGCGCAGCGCCGCCTCGCGCACGCCGTCGGGCAGGTCCGCGTTCTCCACCCGGGTGCGGTAGTCGTCGGCGCCGTCGGGCTCGCCCTCGCCCAGCTCCTTGCGAATCGCGTTGAGCTGCTGGCGCAGCAGGAATTCGCGCTGGGACTTCTCCATGCCCTCGCGCACGTCCTCGCTGATCTTCTCGGTGACCTCGACCTCGGCGATGTGGTCGGTGGTCCATCCGATCAGCTTGGTCAGACGCGCTGTGACATCGGGGGTTTCGAGCAGTTCCCGCTTCTGCTCGTCGGACAGGTACGGCGCGTAGCCCGCGGTATCGGCCAGCGCGGACGGATCGGTCAGCCGGTTCACCACGTCGATGACCTGCCATGCCTCGCGGCGCTGCAGGACGGAGACGACCAGCTTCCTGTATTCGGCGGCGAGCTCTTTCGTGCGGCCGTCGGGCTCCGGGGTCTCGACCGCTTCGGCCTCGACCCACAGCGCGGCGCCGGGTCCGGTCACGCCGTGCCCGATCCGGGCGCGGCGCTCGGCCTTCAGGACCGCGGCCGGGGCGCCGCCGCGCATCCGACCGACCTGCTCGATGGTCGCGACCACGCCGTAGGCGGCGTAGCCCTCGGTCAGGCGCGGCGCGAGCAGCACGGACTCCAGATTCGCGGCGCGCGCTGCGTCGATGGCGGCCTGGGCCGACTCGTCCAGTTCGATCGGGACGACCATGCCCGGCAGCACGACCGGGTCGGTCAGGAACAGCACCGGCAGACGTTGTGGGGTACTCACTGATTCAGCCCCTTCCAAAGCGTGCCCTGGAACTCTTCTCATCCAGGGTTGAGCGTCACCTACTCAACCCCGGTCTCCCGGATCTTGTTCCGGCCCGATGTTCGCCCCCGGCGAAACGGTTCTCTGTCCGTTTCGTTCAAGACCACGACCGGCCGCGAATGATCGACTGGGCATATGACGCCCCAGATCAACGCCGTCACCCTCGGGGTGAGCGATCTCGACCGCGCCCTCGCCTTCTACCGCGACGGACTCGGACTGTCGACGCCCGGCATCATCGGGACCGAGTTCGCGCGCGGCGCGGGACAACCGGGCGGCGCGGTCGCCATGTTCACCCTCGGCAGCGGCCTGCTGCTGTCGCTCTACTCGCGCACCGACCTCGCGCTCGACGCGGAGATCGCGCCGGAACGCATCGCGGGCTCGCCGTTCAGCCTCGGCTGGTTCGTCGAGAGCCGGGAGGAGGTCGATCGGATTCTCGAGCAGGCTCGGCGCGCGGGCGGCACCCTCGTTCGCACCGCGGCCGAACGGCCGTGGGGGATCTATGCCGGTTACTTCGCCGACCCGGACGAGCACCTGTGGGAGGTCGTGTACTTCCTGCCGAGCTGACCGCCGCGGCGGCGGTGCGCGTGCCGACCGAGGTGCTCGGCCTGCCGGTGGCGTGGCCGTACGCCCGGAACAGCACGTCGCGGGACTACGATGGCGCCCAACGGGATTCGCCGGACGACGAGGAGCTGGGCCGATGCTGGCAGGACGACTGCACCTGGGACCGAACCGCCGACTACGGCTGGACGACGTGCCGGTGCCCGAGCCCGGTCCGGACCACGTACTGATCAAGGTCGAGGCGGCCGGGGTGTGCCTGTCGGACGTGCATCTGATCGACGGAATGCTGACGCCGCTGTTCCTGAACGGCGACGTGGTCACGCTGGGGCACGAGGTGGCGGGCACGGTGCACACGCTGGGGCCGGGGGTGACCTCCGCGAAGGTCGGCGACCGGGTGCTGCTGCAGGCCGGTGAGCAGCGCAGCGGCCAGGTCTTCACCCGCGGCGTGGATTACGACGGCGGCTGGGCCGAGTACAGCCTGGCGCGCGTCGACACCCTGGTCCCGATCCCGGACGACCTGCCCTTCGAGCAGGCATGTTTCATCCCCGACGCCGTCTCCACGCCGTGGGCGGCGATCACCGCGACCGCCCAGGTCCGCCCGGCGGAACCGGTCGGTGTCTGGGGTGTCGGCGGGCTGGGCGCGCACGGCGTGCAGCTGCTGCGACTGGTCGGCGCGGCGCCGATCATCGCGGTCGACCCGCTTCCGGCGGCGCGGCAGCGCGCCCTCGAGCTCGGCGCCGACCTGGCCTTCGATCCGGCCGAACCCGATCTGCGCGGCAAGATCTACGCGGCCACCGACGGCACCGGGCTGGCCGCCGCATTCGACTTCGCCGGGGTCGAGGCGGTGCGCGAGCAGGCCGTGGTGTGCCTGGGCCCGGCCGGTCGGCTGGTGCTGGTCGGCCTGACCGACAAGCCGATCACCATCACCGGCGGCACCGCGTTCAGCTTCTTCCAGCAGCAGCTGCGCGGGCACTACGGCTCCACCCCCGAGCACGTCACCCAGCTGGTGCAGCTGCAACGCCGCCACCGCATCGACTTCGCCCGCTCGGTCAGCGCCGTCATGCCCCTGGCCGACGCGGAGAAGGCGGTACACGCGCTGGAATCCAAACAGGGCAACCCGATTCGCATCGTGCTGAAGCCCTGACCCCCTTCGCACCGACCCCCGCGTTGACACTTGATCGGAACCGATGAGAATGTTCTAGTCCCGACATCTCACCATCGGCTCTAGGGGGACCCGCACGATGACGACGCTGGCCGGTGGGGTGTTCATCGATTGGGAACAGCTGACCGGTCAATCCAAATTCGTCGTGGATCTGGTGACCTTTCCGATTTTCAGCGCGATCGCCGGCTGGCTGACCAACTGGACCGGCGTGCTGATGCTGTTCTGGCCGCTGCTGTTCCGCGGCATCCGGATTCCCGGCCTGCCGCTGCTGTACCCGTACTTCCCGCGTCGGGTGCAGGTGCTGCCGACCTTCTCCGGCGACGGCAAGCGGCTGGGCTTCCAGGGTTTCATCCCGGCACGCGCGGAGAAGATGGCCAGCATCTGCGTCGATATGGCCATCATGCGGATCGGCAGTCCCCGCGATTTCATCCACGAACTCGACCTCGAGGGCATCGCCGACTACATCGCGGAGGTGGCGCGCAAGCAGGTGCAGCCGATCGTCGACGACGTGATGTACCGCGAGAATCCGGAGCTGTGGCGCGCGGTGCCCCGCCCGGCCCGGCAGATCCTCTATCAGCGGGTGGAGCGCGAGCTGCCGGATCTGACCCGGCGCGGCTTCGAGCGGCTCGGCGACAATGTCGATCAGCTCATCGACATCAAGAGCTTCGTGATCCGGTTCCTACAGGCCAACCCGCACATCCTCAAGGACCTCACCACCACGATCGCCGCCCCGGAGCTGCGCTTCATGGTGCGCATCGGCCTGCTGGGCGCCCCGTTCGGCGTGCTGCTGGCGCTGTATCTGCAGGTGCACCACAACATTCCGATTCTCGGGTGGGTCCCCGCGTGGCTGGTCATCCTCGCGGCCGCCGCGGCGATCGGCGTGATCGTCAATGTCATCGCGATCAAGATGGTGTTCGAACCGGGCGATCCGCAGCCGCGCTACAAATACCTGTGGAAGCAGGCGCTGCTGGCCAAGCGGCAGCCGCAGGCCGCCACCGACCTCGCCCACATCCTCGCCTACCAGGTGCTGACGCTGCCGAATCTGGCCGAGGAGCTGCTGGACGGACCCAACGGGGACAAGACCCGCCAGCTGATCGAGCACCTGATCGCGGACGAGATCCACCGCCAGCTCGGCCGCAGCACCTCGGTGGTGCGCGCGGCGTTCGGCCGCCGCCAGTTCGACAATCTCAAGGTCGGCGCCGCCGGGGCCGCCGTCGGCCTGGCGCCGAGCCTGGTCGAGGACGAGGTCTTCGCGAAGGAGCAGGCCCAGAAGATCGACGAGTTCGCCGCCCGCAAGCTCAAACAGCTCACCCCGGGCGAGTTCATGGAGATGTTCTACGCCTCGGTGGAGCAGGACGCCTGGCTGCTGTATCTGCACGGCGCGGTACTGGGCCTGGCCGTGGGCGGCGTGCACCTGGTGCTGTTCGGCTGGTAGCCAATAACAAGCACGCGTGCTTGCATTTTTTCGGTCCGATTGGGATGCTGGTCCGGCGCGGTGGCGTGCGAGTGGGAGGTAGGACACGATGGCGGACCTGGATGCGCTGCTGCGGGATTTCCTGGCGGAGTGCGCCGACCTCGACGAGATCGTGGCACCGCTGGCCCAGGCCGACTGGCAGCGCGATACCCCGGCCGACGGGTGGACCATCGCCCATCAGATCGGCCACCTGACCTGGACCGACGAGGTCGCCACGGTATCGGCCACCGACGCCGAGGCATTCGCCGACCTGGTGCGGGCGGCCGAGCAGTCTGCCTCCTCCGGGCCCGTCGCTCCCGCCGCGAAGGCATTCACCTTCGTCGACGAGGCCGCCGCGGCGGCCGCCGAGGCCACCGCACCCGATCTGCTCGAGCGCTGGCGGCGGGGCCGGGTCGCCCTCGCCGAGGCCCTGCGCGCCCTGCCCACCGGGGTGAAACTGCCGTGGTTCGGACCGCCGATGAGCGCGGCCTCGATGGTCAGCGCCCGGATCATGGAGACCTGGGCACACGGACAGGACGTGGCGGACACACTCGGCGTCGTCCGCGCCCCGACCTCGCGATTGCGCAATATCGCGCATATCGGCGTGCGCACCAGGAACTTCGCGTATCTCGTGCACGGGCGCACCGCACCCGCCGAGGAATTCCGCGTCGAACTCACGGCGCCGGATGGAGACAGCTGGGCCTGGGGACCGGCGGATGCCGCGCAGCGAATCACCGGCCCCGCCTTGGACTTCTGCCTGCTGGTAACGCAACGCCGCCACCGAGACGACCTGGCGCTCACGACGATCGGCGACGACGCCGCGGACTGGCTCACCATCGCGCAGGCCTTCGCGGGACCCTCCGGGCCTGGCCGCGCCGCAGGACAATTCGCCTGACACGAAGCTGAGAGCTGACGGGCGCCAACTTTGGGTGCGCCGTGCCTGTGCCGACCGGACGCCGTTGGCCGGAAGTTTGTCAGATGGCAGTCGAAGCGGACGCTCCGCCAGCTAAGAGAGTGTTTACCCAGGTGTTCTCGACTGGAAACACCGGTTATACAAGATTTCCCTGTTGTCCCCGATGTCCGGGAAATCGCATGCCAACAGCGGCGATTGCCACATGTCCGGCCGGAATTGGCGCCTCGGGAACCGCTACTGCGTGGCGGGCGTTGTGATCTTGACCGCAACCTCCCGGGAACGTACCGGGCGGCACAGTAACCTGGACGTGCGTACGACTTTCAACGGTGCGGGTCGACGCGGGCAGGGGACCCAGGGGAGAGGGAAAGGAACGCACCGTGATGTCGCAACACCCGGCGACGCACCGTCGCACGGCCCAGATCCTCCAGCACACCGCCATCGTGTTCGCCGGTATGGCGAGCATCGGGCTCACCGTCGCGGCGGGCACCTACATCGTCAACCAGATCGCCGAGTCCACCCATCGGCCCGCCCCCGAACCCGCGGCACCGATCGCCGCCCCGGCCGGGGAGGCGAATCCGAGTTCGCCCGAATCACCCAGCCGCACAGCCTTTGTCGGCGTGGTCGGACTCAGGGCCGAATCCCGCGCACTACCGCCGCCCGTCGAACCGGCCCCCGAACCGCCGGAGGCGATCCAGCGGCTCGAGCGCGCCGTGGTGCCCACCGCACCGACACCGGCCACCGTCGCACCGACCGGCGTGAACGGACGGCTGGGGCTGCTCGGCGGAACGTACGTGGGCGCGAACGTCACCACCCCGCGGCCGGATTCGATCTCGATGACGGTGGACACCAATGTGTTCACGGCCCTGGTCCGGCGGCCGGGCGACAACTCCCGCGACGACGTGACCCGATTCCGCACCGACCTCGACACGCGGCGCGGCGAGGTCACTGTGGCGATGTCGGATCCGCTGCTCGGACAGCACGACGTCCAGGTGCAGCGCCACGCCCGCCCGGCTCCGGTGCAGACGCCGGATACCGATTCCGTGGGCACACCGCAGGACTCCGGTGTAGCGACGACGTAGCCCGGGCTGTGTGAGACTGCCTGCGTGTACGACTACTGCGTGATCGGGGGCGGGATCGTCGGAGTGGCGACCGCGCACCGGATTCTCGAGTCTCGTCCCGGCGCGAGCCTGGTGCTGGTGGACAAGGCCGCGACGCTGGCCGCGCATCAGACCGGGCACAACAGCGGGGTGATCCACTCCGGCATCTACTACGAGCCCGGCAGCCTCAAGGCCCGGTACTGCCGCCGCGGCGCGCGGTGGACCAAGGAATTCGCTGCCGCACACGACATTCCGTACCGGGTGTGCGGAAAACTGCTGGTGGCCACCGACGCCGCGGAGCACGCCCGTATGCTCGCGCTGCACGAGCGCTCGATCACCAACGGCAGCGCGGTGGAGAAGATCGATGCCGCCGAACTGATTCGGCGCGAGCCGCACGTCACCGGCGTGGGCGCGCTGTTCGTGCCCGATACGGGCATCATCGACTTCACCCGGGTCACCGAGGCGCTGGCGCAGGACGTGCGCGCCGCCGGCGGCACGCTCGTGCTCGGCGCGGAGATCACGGCGATCGACGAGAATTCGGACGCGGTAACGATTTCCGGCCCGGCCGGGAGCTGGCGGGCGCGGCGGCTGGTGGTGTGTGCCGGGTTGCAGGCGGATCGGCTGGCACGGCTGGCCGGGCTACGGGTCGATTTGCGGATCGTCCCGTTCCGCGGCGAGTACTACCAATTGCCGCCCGAGCGTGCGGGTTTGGTGCGGACGCTGATCTATCCGATTCCGGATCCGCGGCTGCCGTTCCTCGGCGTGCACCTGAGCCCGACCATCGACGGCGCGCTGACCGTCGGCCCGAACGCGGTGCTGGGCCTGTCCCGCGAGGGCTACCGCAAGGGCAGCATCGCACTGCGCGACGTCCGGGATGTGCTGGGCTACCGCGGTTTTCACCGGGTGGCCGCGGCCCATGCCCGAACCGGGGTGCGGGAACTGCGCAATTCGCTGTTCCGGCGCGGCTACCTGGCAGAATGCCGGAAGTACTGCCCCGGCTTGACGATCGGCGATCTGCTGCCCCGCGAGGCCGGGATCCGCGCCCAGGCCGTGCTGCCCGACGGCACACTGGCGCACGACTTCCTGATCGAGCGCACCGCGCGCTCGATCCACGTCCTGAACGCACCCTCCCCGGCGGCCACGTCCGCGCTCCCGATCGCCGACCACATCGTCACGCGATTGGACAATTGATCTATCAGCCTGCGGCACAGCGGATTTCCGGCCGACAGTGCGATTTCCACCGATTTGCCGATACCCATTCATTAAAGAGGATTTCTGTAGTACTTTTATCGGCAGCCGTGGAACAGGGAGTATGCCTATGGGCCACATCAGGTACGCGAGCGACGTCGGTGCGCCGGTGGAGGTCGCGTTCACCTACGCGAACAACCATGTGTTCGTGCCGAACTGGATGTTCGGTGTCGCAGCGTTCGAGCCGGTCGGCGAGCCCGGCCTCGGGCCCGGAACGCTGTTCACCACCACCCTCCGGTTAGGGATGTGGCGCCCCACGGTCGAGTGTGAGATCACCGAATACCGCCACCACGCGGTCCTCGGATACACACTGCGCAGGCGCCGGCCGGGGAAGGTGGCGCCTGCGCATTCGCACTCCGCGCCACCGGTCCCGGCCCTGGGCACCCTGACGCTGCGCTTCGACCCGCTCGGCTACGGCCGCTCGGCGCTCACCTCCGAGGCCGACTACCGCTCACCGCGCGGCCTGGCGGGGCGGCTGTGCGGCGGGCTCGTCGACGCCGTCGTGCGGTCGGCGGTGCGGCGCAGCGAATCGCGGTTGCGCAGGCGGATCGAGGAATTCCACGACACCGATCTTGTCGGCCGGATTGCGTAGGGTACCGACCATGATCATCGTGAGCACCGACGGATCCTGCCTCCGCAACCCGGGCGGCGCCATCGGCTGGGCCTGGGTCGGTCATCAGGGCAGTTCTGCCAGCGGCGGCGCCGCCAGCGGCACGAATCAGGTGGCCGAGCTACGCGCGGTGCTCGAGGCGATCGTCGCGCATCCCGGTGCGGAACCGCTGCTCATCGAGAGCGATTCGCTGTATGCGATCAAGTGCGCCTCGGAATGGATTTCGGGCTGGCGGCTCAACGGCTGGAAGACCTCGACCGGCGGCGCGGTCAAGAACGTCGAACTCGTCCGGCACATCGATCACCACATCGCCACCCGCCCCGGCCCGGTCCGATTCCGCTGGGTGCGTGGGCATGTCGGCAACTATTTCAACGAGCAGGCCGACAAGCTCGCCGGTGAGGCGGCGCGCGCGGCCGCCGCGGCGACAGACGCCGCCCCCTCGGGCATCGCCGACCTGCCCCCGCTGACGGTGGCGGAGCCGGCCACCGCGGTACCGGTCGGCGCCCCAGCGCCGAAAAAGCCCGCCGCACAACAGAAGTCGCGCACAACCCCCGAAGAGGCGGAAGCCTTCACCCTCTTCTGACCCCGGCCGCTGTCTCTATCCGACCCGCAGCGACCGGCGTGAAAACCTCCGGCGGTGGTGGATCGGCCCCACCGCCGGAGGCATCACCCGCTAGCCGCCCGGCTGCGGGGCGGGGGCCTGGTCGCCGCCCGGGGCCGGGATCGGGCCCATGTCGTTCATCATGGGCGACTGGAAGCTCGAGGCGAGCCACTTGCCGTCCTTCTTCTCCATCGTCGCGACCACGCCGATGGTCATGTGCTGGGGCTGCGGGGTCGCCGCCTTCGACTGGTTCTGGGTGATCAGCATGATGACGGTGGCCTTGCTGTCGTCACCCGACTCCCAGGCGCAGTGGATCTCGTCGACGCCCGAACGGGCCTGCGCCTGGGTGGTGATGTCCTTCAGCGCGGTGGAGGCGGCGTCGAACTGTGTCGCCCAGTCGCCGGTGGACCGGTCCTTCACCCGCTTGACGTAGTCGTCGAAGTTCTTCGCGTCGTAGGTGCCGACCTGTCGGCCGAAATCGCAGGCCGCCTTCGTCGATTCGTCGCGCGCGTCGAGCTGGTCGCCGCGGTCACCGGCCTGCATCCAGAACACCACCACCGCGGTGACGGCCGCCACCAGCAGCACACCCGCAGCGAATGCCGCCGCGATCGGCAGCCAGCTCGGGCTCCCACCACGCGACCGATCGGCCGGAGCCGCCTGCGTCGCCTGCTTCACGGTCGGTTCCGCGGAGTTGTCCGCGGCGGCCTTGGTCTCGGCAGCCTCGGTCTTCGCCGTCACATCCGCGTCGGTGCTGTCTTGCGGCCGATCGGCCTTGGCTGCCGCCTCGGCACCGGTATTCGTCTCGTCCTTGGCAGCGTCTTCATCGGACATGAACTGATGTGTCACTTTCCCGGCGTGCTCGGGCACACCGAATTGCCGGATCGGCCCGGCCGTACGCGGGCCGGACGGGTTCTGTCAGCGAGTATGCCCGCAGCGGCGGTGTTGCCGCCCCGCGGGCCACGCTCACCGGATCGGCGGCGGGGTCCGATCGTTCGGATCGGCTCCCTCCGGCATCTGCGCGCCGTTGTTGGGCACATCGGGCCGCGGCGCGTTCGCCGAACCGCGGATCTGCTGATCCGGCGGCGGGTTCGTGCAGTAGTTCCACTTCGGGAGCGTGCCGTCCTGGACCACATAGGGCGCGGTCGGCGTGTTGCTGTACTGGCAGTACGGCCGCGGCCAGATATCCACGATGGTATGGAACTCGCCGTCGTGCGCCGGGACGCCCATCGCGGAGCTGCCGATGACCAGCGACGGGAACAGCGCCCGCAGGGCCGGTTTGCGCAGCTGCGCGGCCTTGGTGATCGCCGCGAAGTTGGCCGCGAGGCTGGTGATCGGATCGGCGGTCTTGTCCAGCACCGCCCCCAGCTGCTGCATCTGCACCGGCGCGTTGTCCAGGATCGTGCGCAGTTCCTCGTTGGCCCCGTTGAACTGGTTGAACAGCGTCTGCGAATTGCTGGTGAGCGTGCTCAGGTCCGGCTGGGCGTTGGAGGTCGTGGACGCGATCGTGCGCAGGTTCGCCAGCAGATTCGTGGTCTGCGGGAGCAGATTGTCCAGGCCCGCGCTCACCAGGCTCAGCGCGTCGATCATGCTGCGCATCTGATCCGGCCCACCGGACAGGGCGGTGTCCAGCTCGGTCAGGATGGTGTTGAAGCGATCGGGATCGATCTGGGAGATGAACGTGCTGGCGTTGTCGAGCACCGAATACACCGGGGTCGGCGTCGTCACCCGCTGCGCGTCGAACTCGAGGACCGCGCCGTCGGCCAGGAACGGCCCCTGATCGGTCTCCGGCCGGAAGTCGACGTACTGCTCACCGGCGCCGGACAGAGCCTGCACCGCGACCCGGGTGTCGACCGGAATGTGGTACTTGCTGTCGATCTCGGCCTCGGCGGCGATCGCGGCGCCGTGGTCGGTCAGCTTGATGGAGTTGACCTTGCCGATCCGGTATCCGCGCAGCGTCACGTCGTTGCCCGGCTGCAGGCCGCCGGAGCGATCCAGGCTCACGGTCACCGTGTAGGTGCGTTGCAGCGGGTTGACCCGCATGACGCTCACCAGCAGATACGAGGCGCCGATCGCGAAGGCGACGACCAGGCCCAGGCTCGAGACCAGCAGCTTGTGCCGCTTCAACCAGTTCACCGGTGGCCCCCCGTCACTCGCCCGTACACGATCTGCAGCACTTGGATCAGGCTGCCCACCATGTCCTGGGCATCGCGCAGATCGTAGAACTTGCTGTGCGCCGGGTCGGTGATCAACCCGATGTCGAGATTGGTCAGGGTCGCGGCGACCGCGAGGGTATTGCCCTTGAACGACGCGTCCACGGCGGGTCGCACGTCGTGCATGGCGTCGAGCAGGGGACCGAAGTCGTTGCGGGTCTGTGCCAGGGCGCCCATCAGCTTGTGCACGTTGTCGAGCAGGTCGGACAGCTGGTCCGAGGTGGTGTTGGCGTAGTCGCCGAGGGCGGCGCTGGTGGTGGACACCTTGGTCAGCAGGTCGCCGATCTGCTTGTTGTTCTCGGCGATCGTGCCGATCATCGAGGGCAGCGTATCGGCGACCTGGCCGAGTTCGTTGTGCCGCGCCTCGATGGTGCTGGCCAGCGCGCCGAAACCGTTGATGGTGCTGTCGATGCGCTCGCTGTTGGCGTGCAGCGTGGTGGTCACGCTGGTCATCTGGCGCAGCAGGCTGGCCAGTTGCTCGGGGCGGCCGCCGACGATCGAGTCCAGTTCGGCGGTCACCTTGGTCAGCGCCGCCAGGCCGCCGCCGTTGAACAGCGTCGAGACCGACAGCAGCAGTTCCTCGACGGTCGCGCCGGCGGAGGTCTGCTGGACCGGAAGGGTGTCGCCGTCGCGCAGCAGGTCGGTGCCCGGCTGCGTCTTGGGCATGGCCACCGCGATGAAGACGTCGCCGAGCGGAGTGGCCTGGCGCAGTTCGGCGGTGGAGTTCTTCGGGAGCTGAATATCCTTGCGGATGTTCAGATCGACGATCGCCTGGTAGTTCTTGGTCGCGATATTGGTGACCACACCGACGTCCGAACCGCCGATCTTCACCTTGGCCTGATCGGGCAGGTTGAGCGCGTTGGTGAAGACCGCGTGCACCGTGTACGTGTCACCGCCGGGTCCCGGCTTCGGCAGCGGCACCTTGTCCACGGTGAGGCCACAGCCCGGGACCGCCAGCACGGCGGCCGCGGCGGCGAACACCACCGTGGTACGCCGGGCTCGGCGAAACCTCCTGCGTGACAAGAGTTTCGGGATCATTTCGTCATTCCCATCAGTGCCGCGGTCAATCCGAGATCGGGACCGAGGTCTTCGACCTTGCCGGTTCGGCAGCCGTCCGCGCGCATCTGGATACGCTCACAGAACAGGCTGACGATCTCGCCCGACAGCGACCTGCCGATCACGCCGTGCAGCCGGACGAAGCGCCGTTGCCGGTCCATCGACCGGTCCAGGTTCTGCAGCAGCAGCGGCGAGATATCGACGACCTCGGTGACCCCCGCGGCGTTCGCGCGCAGCTGATCGGTGACCGCGGTCAGCCCGGTCAAACTGGAGGCCAGCTGATCCTGATACTCGTTGAACACGCCGCTGGTGTTGTTCAGGAAGTCGTTCATCTGGGTCAGCGTCGCCTGCAGACCCGGCGACTGCTCGGCCAGCAGCGAGGTCATCTGGGTGACCTGATTGCTGAAGTCGCGCACGGACTGGTCGTTTTCGGCCAGCATGGTCGTCAGCTCGTTGAGCTTGATGATGATCGTGGACACCGCGTCCTTGTTGTCCACACCCACCTTCAGCGCACCCGACAGCGCGTTCAGGGTGTCGCGGATCTTCTCGCCCTGGCCGTTGACCATGTCGTACAGCAGGGTGCCCGACATCGGCCCCTCGGTGCTGCCCGGCGGCGGCTTCAGCGCCGCGGCGAACTGATCGATGGTCTTGATCACCGTGTCCAGCTCGACCGGGGTGCGCGTCTGCTCGACGGTCAGATGCGACCTGTCCGGCAGTTCCGGCCCGCCGGTGTAGGGCGGGCTCAGCTCGATATGCCGGTCGGTCACAACGGATTTCGTCATCAGCGACGCGGTCACGTTCTTCGGCAGCTTCACATTGCCGTCGATGGTCATGAAGACCTCGGCGTACATCCCCTTGGGCACGATCTTGTCGACCTTGCCCACCTGCAGGCCGAGCACCATGACCGGGTTGTTCTCGTACATCCCGGCGATATTGCGGAAGTCGGCGGTGATGTGCGTGGTCGCGCCGACCGCGTCCTGGACGTCGGTCGGGACTAGCGAGCAGCTGCCCACCGCCAAGGCGACGGCGCCGATCGCGGCCGCCCGCGCCGCCCGCAGCCGGGGCTTGATCATTCTCATCCCTGGCACCCCTCGATGACTCGGGCGAAGCACAACCAGTTGTCGGGGAACAGCCACGGCACGCCGACCTCACCGTAGGGGCCGTTGCCGAAGGCATTGTTGAACTGCCGCAACGACACCGGCATGATCTCCAGCATCCGATCCAGGTTGTCCTTGTTCTTCTGCAGGCCCTCGGCCATGGTGTTGAGCTGTTCGATGGTCGGGCCGAGCTGCCCCTCGTTCTCCGCGCCGATCTCCTGCAGCTGCCTGGTCAGGCCCGCGATGTTGTCGAGCAGCTGCCGCAGCAGCGCCTGGCGCTCCATCACCCGGCCCGCGATCGCCTGCCCCTGGGTGATCACCAGCAGCACGCTGTTGCGGTTGTCGCCCAGGATGGTGGTGACCCGATCCAGATCCTTCAGCAGCTGATCCACCTGGTCGCGGCGGTCGTTGATGGTCTTGGCGAGGGCGCCGACGCTGTCGAGCGCCTGGGCGGTCAGCTGCGGGGAACCGTTCATCTGATCGCCGATCACCTTGAACGACTCGACCAGCTTCTCGGTGTCCAGACCCTCGAGCTTCGGCGTGCCGGTGCCGAGGACGTCGTACGGAACGGCGGTGTTGCTCTTGGGAATTCGGTTGCCCTTCACGCCCGAGCCGTCGCCCGGGTCGAGGGCGACGTAGCGGTTGCCGAGCAGCGTCGACAGTTTGATCGACGCCTTGGCGTCGGGACCGATCTTCACGTCGTTGTCGACCTGCAGGGTCATCAGGACGTGGTCGCCCTCGATCTTGGCGCCCGACACCTGGCCGACCGGAACCCCGGACACATTGACCCTGTCGCCGACCTTGAGCCCCGCCGCCTGCGCGAACTCGACCTTGATGTCGTGGTCACCGACGCCGAGCCGCTTGTAGCCCGTCGAGGCGATCAGCAGCACGACGATCACCGCCGCGCCGATGATGCCGAGCCAGAAGTAGCGGTTGCCGTTGAAACGGTTCTTGATCCTGGTAATCATGGCCGGCACACCGCCGAGTGGGAGTGGCCACCGATCTGCGTGAGCAGACCGCGCGGCAGCAGGATGTTGTACAGCGAGACGTCCAGGCTGCACAGGTAGGCATCGGCGTGGGCGCCGTTCTGCGTGAACCGGCCGATATCGGAGAGGATGGACGGGAGGTCGACGGCGGCCTGGTCGAGCTTGGCGCCGTTGTCGAGCAGCAGCGTCAGCGCGTCCCGGGTGGAGCGCTGCGCGGTCGCCAGTTTCGGCTGCACGTTGCCGACCATGTTGACCAATCCCGTTGTCGCGTCCGCGATCTGCACCGTGGACTGCTGCAGCGACTGGCCCTGCTCGTACAACCCGCCGATCAGCGCGCGGGTCTGGGTCACCAGCGTCTCCAATTCGTCGCCCCGCTTGGCCAGGCCCTGCATGGTGGCCGACAGGTTCGTGATCACATCGGCCAGGATCGCGTCGCGGCGCTGGAAGTCCCCCGCCAGGGCCGCGGCCTGGGTCAGGAAGGTGCTCAGCGACACCCCGTCGCCCTGCAGCGCCATGATGAACGTATTGGACAGGTTGTTCACCTGCTCGGGCTGCAGCACATCGAACAGCGGCTGGAAACCGTTGAGCAGACCCGAGATATCGAACGACGGCTCGGTCTGATCGATCGGGATCGAGCCGTTGTTCTTCAGCGGCACCGCATCGCCCTTGGTGCCCGGCGCCAGCGCCAGATACCGCTGCCCGATCAGGTTCTGGTACCGCACAAGGGCTTTGGTATTGCCGAACACCGTCTGGTTGCGCTGCACCACGAAGGTGACCTTGGCATCGTGCTGTTTGTCGAGTTCGATCTTCTGGATCTTGCCGACGCGCACCCCGGCCATCCGGACGTCGTCGTTGACCCGCAGGCCCAGCACGTCGCTGATGGTCGCGGTGTAGGTGTTGGTGGAACCGGCGACGCTGCGCGCCAAGGTATTCCACACGACGACCGTCACCAGGACCGACACGATCGCGAAGATCGTGAAGCCGATCAGCGGCTTACGAATGCTCATCGGCCTGCACCGCTTTCGGTCACTTGCAAGGTTCCACCCCTCAGGATCGAGCTCAGCAGCAGGTACTCAGCGGTGCTGGGCTTGCGGCCCAGCAGGGCGCTGATGGCGGAATCTCCGGTGTAGGAGCCGGCCGCGATCGGACCGGCGGCGGGATGCCGGGCCGGTTCGTCGCTCGCGGCGGGCGCGGGCGCCGGTGCGGGAGCCGGGGCGCCCGGGAAGAAGGGTGCGAACAGGCCACCCAGCGGGGTATTCGCGAAGGGGTTGGCCGGAGCCGGGGCCGCGGCCGGGACCTCCGGCTGACCGGTGGTGGCACCCAGGATGTCGGGCAGGCCCGGCATCGGCGCGGCGGGCGGCAGGCCCTGCGCGGCGTCCAGCGCGCGCGGCTTCATCGAGTCCGGCAGCGGCGGCAGTTCGGCCACCGCGGGAGCGGTGGCACAGCTGGGCGCCGCCACCTCGCCGTAGCGCGGGCAGTCCGACCGGTCGTAGGGCTTGTACGGGGTGAACGTGATGCCCATATTCCAGACCATCTGCCGCTGCGGGCCCCAGTGGAAGGTGCTGGCCAGGGCGCGAACCGAGTTGTTCAGGCTCGCGATCGCCTGCGGAATGGCCTCGGGGTTGTCGGACATGGCACCGAACATGTCGCTGGTACCGACCGTGATCTCCTTGCCGAGGTCGGGGTTGCGCGCGAACAGCGCGTTGACCTTGTCGACGGTGCCGGAGGTCCCGGCCAGCAGGTCGACCAGTTGCTGGCGCTTGTCGACGACGGTCTGCGCGGTCTTCACCGAATCCGCCAGCACCCCCATCAGTTCCGGCGCCGACTGATTGAGCGCGTGGAACGACGCGGAGAAGTCGTCGAAGGTCTGGTCCACGTTCGGCACCGCCGCGCGCACCTGGGTGAGCCAGTTGTCCAGGCGTTCCACGGTCGAACCGGGCACGCGGCCGGTGCCCTCGAGGGAATACGACAGGGTGCTCAGCACGCGGCCCAGCTGCATCGGGTCGATCTTGTTGAGGATGGCGCGGACCGTGGTCAGCGTGTCCTGCAGCGCGATGGTGCCTTCGCTGCGGTCCTCGGGGATCTGTGAGCCCTCGTGCAGCGACGCCGTATCGGGGCCGTTGTAGAGCAGTTCGACGGCGGTGACCGCGAACAGGTTGCTCGGGATCACGCGCGCGGTGACATTGGCCGGGATGTCGCCGATGTACTCCGGCTTCATCTCGATATTCACCTGCTGCAGTTCGCCCTTGGCCGCCACCGAGACATCCTTGACGACGCCGACCAGCACGCCGCGGAACTTCACGTCGGCGTTCTCCGGCAGCCCGTCGCCGGTCGTGGTCATATTCGCGACGACATCCACCTTCGGATGCATGATCTTGCCCTGATACCGGGCCATCAGGAAGGCCAGCACCAAGGCGAAGACCGCCAGCCCGCACACACCGGCGATGAGCAGTTGCCGCATCGTCGGTCCGCGGCCACTCGGATCGATGATCATCGTCTGCCCCCTACCCGGAAATCCTGATGCCGGGGTTGATACCCCACACGGCCAAGGTGATGAACAGGTCCGCGAAGACCACGGCGATGATGCACAGCTTGATCGCCCGACCGGCCGCCACACCCACGCCCTCGGGGCCGCCGGAGGCGAAGAACCCGTAGTAGCACTGGATGAACGTCGTGATCGCCACGAACACCATGGCCTTCAGCAGTGACCACAGCACGTCCCCGGGGATCAGGAATTGGTAGAAGTAGTGCTGGAACGTGCCCGCGGCCGTGCCGCCGACCAGCTGCACGGTCAGCGAGCAGGAGATGTAGGCGAACGGCAGCGCCAGGCAGTACAGCGGCACGATCGCGATCATCGCGGCGATCATGCGGGTGCTCACCAGATACGGCAGCGGCCGGATGGCCTGCGACTCCAGCGCGTCGATCTCCTCGGAGATGCGCATGGCGCCAAGCTGGGCGGTGAACCGGCAGCCCGCCTGCGAGGCGAATGCCACCGTGGCGAGCATCGGCCCGAGTTCGCGGGTGGTGGCGAAGGCGGAGACCGCGCCGGTGATCGGCCCGAGCCCCAGCAGATCCAGCGAGTTGTAGCCCTGGATGCCCACGGTGATACCGCCGAACGCGCTCAGGATGAGCACCACGCCGATGGTTCCGCCGCCGACGATGATATTGCCGTTGCCCCAGGTGACATCCGAGAGCAGGCGCCACACTTCCTTCGGATAGTGCTTGAACGCCAACGGCATCGAGCCGATCGACCGCAGGAAGAAGAAGACCTGGTGACCGATCCGCGCCAGCCAGTCGCGGGGGGCGCCGGCCGACGACCGAATCCGCTGGAAGGGCCGCAGTAGCGGCGGTACATACGTTGACGACACCGACTCAGACCATCTGTGAGGGGAACAGGGTGTTGTAGATCTGCGTGATGATCAGATTCACACCGAACAACATCACCGCGGACAGCACCACGGCCGTATTCACCGAGTTGGCGACGCCACCCGGGCCGCCGCGCGTATTCAGCCCGGAATCGCAGGCGATGATCGCCGCGAGCAGGCCGAAGATCAGCGACTTCACCAGTGCGGCAAGCAGGTCGGCGACCACGGCGAACGAGGAGAACGTTCCGATATAGGAGCCGGGCGTGCCGTTCTGGGCGAAGACGTTGAAGATATAGCCGGTCACGAAGCCGACGAATACGACGAAGCCGCACAGCAGCACCGATACCAGCATGGCCGCGCCCAGCCGCGGCGCGACGAGCCGGCGCAGCGGGTCGACGCCCATCACCTTCATGGCGTCGATTTCCTCGCGAATGGTGCGCGAACCCAGATCGGCGCAGATCGCCGAGCCGACGGCGCCGGCGATCATCAGCGAGGTGACCAGCGGGGCGCCCTGCTGAATGATGCCCAGGCCGTTGGCGGCACCGATGAACGAGGTCGCACCGACCTGCCCGGCCACCGAGCCGACCTGGATCGAGACGATGACGCCGATCGGGATGGCGACCAGCAGTGTGGGCGCGGCCGCGACCGAGGCCATGAAGGCGCACTGCCGGACGAATTCACCGAACGGGAACCGGCGCCGGAAGATGGCGATGAACAACTCGGCGACGGCCGCGATGCCCATGGTGATCTGACGGCCGAAGGTCTCGAGCGAGCGCTTGGGATGGTCCTGCCAGTACGCCTTGGTCCAATCGACCGCCCCACTCATCCGTGACCCTGCCGGCGGACTGTTGGTGAACTGCACTGACTAACCCCTCTCGACGCCGGTTACCCGCCCCGACGACTGTTTGCCTGACGCACCTTACTACGGAGTTAGAAAAAACACACCACAATGTGTGGCCACGGTCATAGACCCAGATCACGCCTGTCATATGGCTGTGATGGGCGACATACCCTTGGGGCGAATCACAATGAGACCGGCACCGTTCTAGAACGAGTTACAGTTTTTGAACCGGTGACCAACTCCGTCACTCGCCGAATTATTTTCTCGGATTAAATTAGTAGAAAATCGAGACTCGTCGCGAAATCCTCACAAGCGTATCCGCGCGGGCGCCCGCGCGACGGTCAGCGCGACCCGGGTGTCGCCCACCGCGACGCGCCGGTCACGACACGGAAACCCGGACCCGCCCGACCCCGCCGTAACGGCGCGGGGATCGACCCCGATCCGGCACACGGGGCGCCCGTACAAGGCGCGCCTGGGCCCGAATACTGACAGGATGTAGTACTACAAGGCTGATATCGTGCGGGCTTCCGACGTCTGGAGGGACATGTTCAACAAACTCGCCAGGGTGGCTCAGGCCGCCTGTGCCGTCGTCCTGGGTACGGCGCTGCTCGGGACGGGCGCGGGAGTCGCGCACGCAGATCCCGGCGTCGTCATCGGGGGTGGCTCCGGGATCATCATCGACAACCAGTTCGAATGCACCGTCACCACCATCGGACGCGACGGCGCCGGTCGGCTGGTCGGGCTCACCGCGGGGCACTGCGGCGAGGCGGGTTCGCAGGTGTGGTCGGAGCACGACCGCGGTGCGGGGGTCATCGGCCGGTTCGCCTATTCCAACCACGACCTGGACTACGCGGTCATCGAATTCGAGCCCGGCAAGGTCGTCCCGGTCAACCGGATCGGCAATGTCACGATCACCGGCCTGGGCGCGCCCGCGCAGTTCCCGATGATCGCCTGCAAGGAGGGCCGGACCACCGGCAACACCTGCGGCATCACCTGGGGAGACATCTTCCAGACCGATGAGACGTGGACCCAGATGTGCGTCGTGGAGGGCGATTCCGGCGCGCCCGTGGTGGTCGGATCCACCCTGGTCGCCATGGTGAACGCCTACCTGGCCGTGGCCTGCTTCGGCCCCGAGGTCGGCACCAACATGACCGCCATCATGGACGATATGAACGGACGCGGCCGGGCGGGCGCGGGCTTCGCCCCGATCTGACCGCCGTCGGCGGACGAACCGCATATCGAGGCTCGACACCTGATATCAGTTGTCCGTTGTCCTTTCGGACAGGCTCGGCTGTACCGCCGGGCCGCTGACCGCGGCGCAGTTCGGCAGGCAGTCGACGGTGACCTCCACCTCGCGCGGGCGGCGGCGCGCGCCCAGCAGTGCCGCCGCCAGCACGGCGCCGACCACCAAGAGCCCCGCGCAGATCCGCATCGCCACCGTGAATCCGTGATCGAGCGACGCGGCGTCCTCGATCGACCCGGAGATCCCGGCCAGGCCCGGCAGCGCGGCCACCGCGAGCAGCTGGGCGGTGCGGGCCACGGCGTTGTTCACCCCCGAGGCGATCCCGGCCTCGCCGGGCGGCACCGCGCCGAGCACCGCCCCGGTCAGCGGCGCGACCAGCGCGGACAGACCCAGGCCGAAGACCACCACGCCGGGCAGCACATCGCGCAGATAGCCCGACACGCCCGATGATTCGGGCCCGATGCGCAGCAACAGCAGCACCCCGGCCGCGGCCAGCAGCGGTCCGGCCGTCATCGGCAGCCGGGGCCCGTGCTGTTGCGCCCACCGCCCGGCCGGTGCCGAGAGCAGCAGCATCAGCACGGTGACCGGCAGGGTCGCCACGCCCGACACCAGCGGCGAGTAGCCCGCGACCTGCTGCAATTGCAGCACCAGCAGGAAGAACACCCCGCCCAGCGCGGCGTAGACCGCCAGCGTCACCAGATTGGCCGCGGTGAAGATGCGACCCGAGCGCGGATCGCGACCCGCCGCCGACGCCCCCACCGGCGCACCGGTGAACAGGGCGGGCGGCACCAGCGGATGGTCGCTGCGCAGCTCGATCGCGACGAAGACCCCCAGCAGCACCAGACCGGCCACCGTCAGCAGCGGCAATGCCTGGATCAGCCCGAAGGTCAGCACGCCCAGCCCGACCGCGACCACCAGCGCGCCCGGCACATCGAGCCGGTCGGAGGCGTCCGGATCGCGGCTCTCCGGCACGTGCCGCACCGCCACCGCGACCACGACCGCCGCCAGCGGCAGATTGATGAGGAAGATGGAGCGCCAGCCCGCCAGCTCGATCAGCCAGCCGCCCAGGAACGGGCCGAGCGCACCGGCGATACCGCCGAAGCCGGACCACAGCCCGATCGCCGCACCCTGATCGCGTTCATCGATCGAGGCCGAGATCAGCGCCAGGCTGCCGGGCGTGAGCAGGGCCCCGGCCACGCCCTGCAGGACGCGGGCGACCACCAGCATCTCGATGTTCACCGCCGCGCCGCACAGCACCGAGGCCACGGCGAAACCGATTGTGCCCCAGACGAAGACCCGGCGGCGGCCGAGCCGATCGCCGAGCGAGCCGCCGAGCAGGATGAACGAGGCCAAGGTCAGGGTGTATCCGCTCAGCGTCCACTGCAGGCCGGAGACGCCGGTGTGCAGGGATTCGCCGATGCGGGGCAGCGCGATGTTGACGACCGTCGCATCCAAGGCGGCCACCGACGAGCCGAGGACGGTGGCCAGCACGATCCAGCGGCCCGTCGCCGTGCTCAGCCGGGGCAGCTCCGTGGTACTCACCCGCCATACGCTACGGCGAACCGAGCCGAGCGGCGGGATTTCGATTCGTCACATGTCCTGTACGCAGACCACGAATCGGCGCTGGTCGTAGACGAATCCGTCGCTGTTGCAGGCAACGATGCTGTCGGTGTTCTGCAGAATGCTCAGCACCCGCACGCCCTCCACGGCCGAGCCGCCGCAGTCCACCCGTTTGGTGTCGTCGCCGCCGATATCCATGCACCCGCCGACCACCCAGTCGCGATCCAGGCACAGGGCGCCGGTTTCCTTGCCGCGCCGCTGCTCGTAGTAGACGCTGTCGGCATCGGAGACGCACTGGCCGGAGGTCGGCGCCTTGCCGATCACCCGGTAGTTCGACCGGGGGCTGCCGCACCCCGCCTTCTCGATGGTCGCGTCCTGATCGGTGCCGCCCAGGTTCACGCAGTCACCGATCTCGGCCTGAAAGTCGACGCTGCCGCCGGTGCTGGGAGCCGTGGTGGTCGGCCGCGCCTTTCCCGAGGTGGTCGTGGGCGGGGCCTGCGACGGGGTACCGTCGGCGGCGCGCGGCGTTCCTTCCACGGTCGATCCGCAGGCGGCGGCCGTGGCAATCGCCAACGCGGGCAAGACGATTCGCAGCGCTATCACCGCACGTGACAAGGCATCCTCCCGAACCGTCCCGCTGACCGATCGCGGGTCATGCTAACGGTCGATCATCGTGCCGCGCACCACCGCGGTGGTGTGATACGTCACCACCGGCCGCGCGTCGGCGCCGGATCGGGCGTTCCAGCAAACGATCTGAGTATGGTGAGGATGTCGGTCCGAAGGGAGTGCTCCGTGAAGCTGATCAGCGCAATCTTGTGCTCGGCGGCAGCGGCCGGAGTATGTGCCGGCGCCGCGGGGACCGCCTCGGCAACCGATGTGCATTGCGATTCCACCGCCGGTGGGGACGTGACGATCGTCGACGGCCGCACCGCCTGCCGCGCCGCCGCCGACTCCGGCCACGCCCGTGCCGCCGGTCTGGACGGTGTCGGCTACGCGAAGGCCGCGGCGGGGGCGACAGCCCTGGGCGTCGGCGCATCCGGGGGAATCGGGGCCAGCGAAGGCGTGAGCGGGCTGCCGGTGGCGATCGGGCTGGGTCCCGATGCCTACGCGCTGACCTCGCTCGGTGCCACGCCGGGCGGAGACCGGGTCGGGATCACGGTGGCGATGAGCGGTTCTCGGGCGCAACTGGATTCGCACGAACACGCGGTGGTCTGCCTGGGGTCGGCGGCACTGGCCTGGGACTCGCTCAGCGGCAACGGCTGCCTGGCGACACCGGTGGGGCTCTGGCGCACCGCGTCGTCCGCGTTACCCTGACGACGAACAGGATCTGCCGCAACGCAGCGGCGTCAGGAGGGCGGCACATGGTCACGACAGCGCCTGATCCGGGAACGCCGAATCCCGAAATATCGCATTCCGGCGGCGAATCCGGCCCGGGAACAGCGCAGATGGTTATCGATCCGCGCTTCGTACCCGTCGTGCACAGGTTCTTCCGCATGTTCGCCCGGCCAGCGCGCGGCGGCGGCGCCCTCGCGGTCTACCTGCACGGCCGTCCCGTGGTCGACGTGTGGGCGGGCTGGGCGGCGCCGGACCGGCCGTGGCAGCGCGACACCGTGGCGCTGAGCTTCTCCACCGGCAAGGGCGTGGCGGCGACCCTGCTGCACCGACTCGCCGAGCGCGGCCTGATCGACTACGACGCGCCGGTGGCCGACTACTGGCCCGAATTCGCCGCGCACGGCAAGGACACGATCACCGTCCGCGACGTCCTCGCGCATCGCGCCGGACTGCACCGCGTGCGGGGGCTGGCCGCGGCCTTCGACGACATCCTCGACTACGACGCGATGGTGGCGGCCCTGGCCGCCGCCGAGCCCGATCCGCGGCGGCTGCAGGCGTCGGGCTATCACGCCGTGACCTTCGGCTGGCTGATCGCCGAGCTCGTGCAGCGGGTGACCGGCGACGACTTCACCGAGGTGCTGCGCCGGGAGATCGCCGAACCGCTGCGGACCGAGGAATTCTGGTATCGGGTGCCCGCATCCGAGCGGCACCGCATCGCCCGCACCTTTCCGCGGCTGCGCGTGCCGGGAATGCGATGGGACACCGCGTCCGCCGTGCTCGCCCGCTCCCGCGCGCTGAGCGGCGTCGCCGAGGCCGGGATGCCCGCCGGTCTCGATCGGCTGATCGTCGACCCGCGGGTGCACGGGGCGGTGATGCCCGGGTTCAACGGGGTGTTCTCGGCGCGGGCGCTGGCCCGCATGTACGGGGCGCTGGCAAACGGCGGACGGCTCGCCGCGGACGCACCCGCCCACGCCACCCACGACACGCCACTGCTGCGGCCCGAGACGATCGCGGTGGTCAATCGGCTGCAACGCACCGACCACCGCGATTACGTGCTCGGCGTGCCGACCCCGTTCACGCTCGGCTACCACCGGCCCCCGATGCTCTCGCGCCGCCCGCCGCGAAAGGCGTTCGGCCACTACGGGGTCGGCGGGTCCGGCGCCTTCGCCGATCCGGATTCGGGCGTCGCGGTCGCGTTCGTCACCAACCGGCTCGGCAATTCGCTGACCACGATCGGCGACGGTCGGCTGGCGCGACTGGCCGGTATGGCACACGCCGCCGCCATGCTGCCCCTGCCCTAGACCGGCAGCGCCGGGGCGCGGATGTCGAACCGCGCGGCCCCGCAGATCGTATCGATTTGTATGGGCGCAGGAGCGACGGACGGCGGGCCGCGGGTGCCGCGGCTGACGCTGTTGCATGCGCTGTGCGCCGGGATCGACTTCGACCGGTATTTCCGATGGCGGCGCGCCCGGGAGGGAGATCCGTTCTTCGTCCGATTTCCCGGATTCGGTGCCGCGCTGTTCACTGGAACGAGTTCGGGCACAAGGGAATTGTTGCGGGCCCCCGTCGATATCCTGGAACCACCGCTGCCGAATCCCATTGAGCCGCTGGTCGGTTCGGCGTCGCTTATTCTCGCCCGCGGCACCCGGCATCGGCGCGACCGCGCGACAATGGCGCCCGCATTCCATGGTGACCGAATTCGCCGGTACGGCACCGTAATTCGCGATTCGACGGTGGACGAATTACTGGGCGAGGGCACCGGCCCGGCGTGGCGGCCCGGGGTCCGGGTCGAGGGCGGGGGGCCCCGCGCCCCCCGGCGCCCCCGGGGAAGGCAGGGCGGGCGCGTTGGGGGGGGGGGCCCCCCCCCACGGCCCCGACCACCTGGCGGTGGCC
>NZ_JARWQD010000204.1 GCF_029869545.1 Nocardia wallacei
CCCCCCGCCGCCCCGCACACCCCCCCCCCCCCCCACCCCCCGCCCCCCCCCCCCACCCCCCGCCCCCCCCCCCCCCCCGCGGGCCGCCCGCCCGGGGGGCGGGGGCCCGCTTTCGCGATGCCGTCAGCGACGCGTGGTCCGCTTGGCGGCGGTACGCTTTGCCGCCGTCTTCTTGGCGGGCGCCTTCTTGGCCGTGGTCTTCTTGGCGGTCGCCTTGGCCGCGGTCTTCTTGGCCGTGGTCTTCTTGGCGGGCGCCTTCTTGACCGTGGTCTTCCGGGCCGTGGTCTTCTTGGCGGCGGTCTTCTTGGCCGTCGTCTTCTTGGCGGTGGCCTTCTTGGCCGGAGCCTTCTTGGCGGCGGTCTTCTTGGCCGTCGTCTTCTTGGCGGCGGTCTTCTTGGCCGTCGTCTTCTTCGCCGTGGTCTTCTTGGCCGCCTTCTTGGCCGTACCCGATACCGGCGCTGCCACACCACGTTTCACGGCCGGACCGGCCGCGGCGATCTTCTGCTTGCCCGCGATGATCGCCTTGAACTGCGCACCCGGACGGAAGGCCGGCACCGAGGTGGGCCGCACCTTGACGGTTTCGCCGGTGCGGGGGTTACGCGCCACCCGCGCCGCACGCTTACGCTGTTCGAACACACCGAATCCGGTGATGGTGACACTCTGACCCTTGTTCACAGCGCGCACGATCGTGTCGACAATCTGCTCGACTGCCGCAGTGGCCGTGCGCCTGTCAGTACCCAACTTTTCGGTCAGAACGTCGATCAGTTCCGCCTTGTTCATTGAATCCTCCGCAGACTAATGGCCCGTCGTCGGACCGACTAGGTACCACGGTAAACCCTCAATGGGCAAGAGTCTATGTGCCACGCCAAATTTCATGTGGCGTGGCACACGCACAGCAACTGCGATTGGTAGCTCCCAGCTAACACCCAGGACTGTTTACGCCTGCGAAATAGCGTCCGGAATGGTGGTGGGTTTCCAAGCTGGCCTTGCCTTTTCGAAGGCGTCGATGGCCTCTTCCCGGCGCAGTGTCAGCCCGATGTCGTCCAGCCCCTCGAGCAGGCGCCACCTGGTGTAGTCGTCAATATCGAAGGGCAACACGGTGGTTCCGGCGGTCACCGTGCGTGCCTCGAGGTCCACGATCAATTCCAGGCCGGGCCGTTCCTCGAGCAACTTCCAGAGCAATTCGACATCATGTTGTGACATCTGGGCCGCGACCAGGCCGCCCTTGCCCGCGTTGCCCCGGAAGATGTCGGCGAAGCGCGAGGAGATCACGACCCGGAAGCCGTAGTCCATGAGCGCCCAAACCGCATGCTCTCGTGAGGAACCCGTGCCGAAATCCGGACCGGCCACCAGGACAGATCCCCGGTTGAAGGGCTCGGTGTTCAGAATGAAGGTCGGATCCGAGCGCCAGGCCGAGAACAGCCCGTCCTCGAATCCCGTTCGTGTAACCCGCTTCAGATAGACCGCGGGGATGATCTGGTCGGTGTCGACGTTGGATCGGCGCAGCGGGACGCCGATCCCCTTGTGTACCTTGAACGGTTCCATCGGTTCTCCTGGCTGGTGAAGGTTTATAGGTGCGGATCCCGGCTTTCGCCGGTCCTACTCTTTCCCGGCGGGCCTGCGCTTCCCGCCGGTCCTACTCATTCCCGGCGGTCCTGCGCTTCCCGGCGGGCCTACTCTTTCCCGGCGGCAGCCGGGACCAGATCCGCAGGTGAGGACAGCGTTCCGCGCACCGCGGTCGCCGCGGCGACCAGCGGCGAAACCAAATGCGTGCGGCCGCCTTTGCCCTGTCGGCCCTCGAAGTTGCGATTGGATGTCGACGCACAGCGCTGACCGGGGGAAAGCTGATCGGGATTCATCCCCAGGCACATCGAGCAGCCCGCCTGACGCCATTCCGCCCCGGCGGCGGTGAAAATCTCGCCCAGCCCCTCGGATTCGGCCTGCGCCCGCACCCGCATCGATCCCGGAACGATCAACATCCGCACCCCGTCGGCCACCTTGCGACCGTCCAAAACCCCGGCCACCGCGCGCAGATCCTCGATGCGGCCATTGGTGCACGAGCCCACGAATACGGTGTCGACCTTGACCTCCCGAAGCGGAGTTCCGGGCTCCAAATCCATGTATCGCAGGGCCTTCTCGGCCGATTCGCGCGCCGTTTCGTCGACGATATCGGCCGGGTTCGGCACCGATTCGCCCAGCGGCAGGCCCTGTCCGGGATTGGTGCCCCAGGTGACGAACGGGGTCAACGTCGACGCGTCGATGTGCACCTCGGCGTCGAATTCGGCGCCCTCGTCGGTCTTCAGCGCCTCCCACGCCTCGACCGCGGCGTCCCAGTCCGCACCCTGCGGCGCGTGCGGGCGGCCCTTCAGGAATTCGTAGGTGACCTCGTCGGGTGCCACCATGCCCGCGCGCGCACCGGCCTCGATGGACATGTTGCACATCGTCATCCGCGCCTCCATGGACATGCCGCGCACGGCCTCGCCGCGGTATTCGAGCACATAGCCCTGGCCGCCGCCGGTGCCGATCTGCGCGATCACGGCCAGGATCACGTCCTTGCTCGTCACCCCGTCCGGCAGTTGCCCGTCGATATTGATCGCCATGGTCTTGAACGGCCGCAGCGACAGCGTCTGGGTGGCCAGCACGTGCTCGACCTCGCTGGTGCCGATGCCCATCGCGATCGCGCCGAACGCGCCGTGCGTGGACGTGTGCGAATCGCCGCACACCACGGTCGTGCCCGGCTGGGTCAGACCCAGCTGCGGACCGACCACGTGCACGATCCCCTGCTCCAGATCGCCCATCGGGTACAGCCGGACACCGAATTCCTCGCAATTGCGCCGCAGCGTCTCGACCTGGGTGCGGGAAATGGGGTCCGCGATCGGCTTGTCGATGTCGACGGTCGGGACGTTGTGATCCTCGGTGGCGATGGTGAGATCGGGGCGGCGGACCCGGCGACCGGCCGCGCGCAGCCCGTCGAAGGCCTGCGGGCTGGTCACCTCGTGCACCAGGTGCAGGTCGATGTAGATGAGATCCGGTTCGCGCGCGTCGCCCTCGCCGGCGCCGCGGGCGACGACATGCTGGTCCCAGACCTTCTCCGCCAGGGTGCGTGGCCGGTCGGCCATCTTCATCTCGCTTTCACTCGGATCCCGCGCCGTACTGGGCTGCCGACACGGGGCTGCATTTGCATATCTCAGTATTCGAGACGCTAATATCGTTCTATGAGACAGCATAGCGGTATCGGGGTGCTCGACAAAGCCATGGCCGTGCTCTACGCCGCGGCCGAGCAGCCCTGCGGCCTCAACGAGCTGTGCACCCGCACGAGCCTGCCCCGCGCGACCGCGCATCGGCTGGCCGTGGGGCTGGAGGTGCATCGCATGCTCGCACGCGACGCGAACGGGCTGTGGCGCCCCGGCCCCGCCCTGTCGGAGCTGGCCACCACCGCGGAGGACCCGCTGCTGGACGCGGCCGCCGCCATCCTGCCGCGGCTGCGCGAGATCACCGGCGAGAGCGTGCAGCTCTACCGCCTCGACGGCCATTCCCGCATCTGCGTCGCCGCGCTCGAGCCCGCGCAGGGCCTGCGCGACACCGTGCCGGTGGGCGCCCGGCTGCCGCTCACCGCGGGTTCGGCCGCCAAGGTGCTGCTGGCCTGGTCGGATCCCGAACTGCAGCGCAGCGTGCTGACCGATGCGGTGTTCGGCGACCGCGCCCTGGCCGAGGTGCGCCGCCGCGGCTGGGCGCAGAGCGCCGCCGAACGCGCGGCCGGGGTCGCCAGCGTCTCGGCACCGGTGCGCGATTCGGGCGGTGCGGTGGTCGCCGCGGTATCGGTATCGGGGCCTATCGACCGCATGGGGCGCCGACCGGGCGCCCGGTGGGCCGCGGACCTGGTCGCGGCCGCCGACGCGCTACACAAGCGCCTGTAGCCCGATCCCGGCCACCTGTTCCCGGCGCCCGTACTCTCGTCGTCCCCTGTTCCCGGCGCGCTTTTGGCCGGGACGGATAGCCCGCTCTGTGACGCTCGCCATACGCCGTAAAGTACAGTCGGCGCATGGGAGTTAATCAACGCGCGCAGATCGTGATGTCGGACGGGGAGATCGCCGAATTCCTCGAGCGCAGCCGCGTCGCGACGCTGGCCACGCTCGGCAAGACGGGCCTGCCGCACCTGACCGCCATGTGGTACGGCCTGGTGAACGGCGAGATCTGGTTCGAGACCAAGCTCAAGTCGCAGAAGGCGGTGAACATCCGCCGCGACCCGCGGGTGACGGTGCTGGTGGAGGCGGGCGACACCTACGACCAGCTGCGCGGGGTCTCGATCGAGGGCCGCGCGGAGATCGTCGAGGACCCCGAGGCCCTGTTCCAGGTCGGCATCAGCGTCTGGGAGCGCTACACGGGCCCGTACACCGACGACCTGCGCCCGATGGTCGAGGCCATGCTGAACAAGCGAGTAGCCATCCGCGTCGTCGCCACCCGCACCCGAAGCTGGGACCACCGCAAACTCGGCCTCCCCGAAATGCCCCTGAGCGGCACCACCTGGCCCCCACAGAACTGACCCCGGCCGAAAAGCAGGCCGGGGATAGGGCAAAGCGAGGCCGGGGACGACAGGCGAGACCGGGCGAGAAACGACAGGCAAGACCAGACCAGAAACGACAGGTGAGACCAGGCCCGATGAGAGGTGAGACCAGGCCGGAGTAGCGGCGAGGCCAGGCCGGGGATAGGGCCGAGAGCAGGCCGGGGATGGGAGGTGAGCCGGTCGGCTACGGGGCACGGGGTTCGGCGACTCGAGACGGGACGACCGGGTGGGGGTCCGGGGGGCGAAGCCCCTCCGGGCTGGGGCTTGGGGGCCGCGCCCCCAAAAGACACCGCGAAGCGAAAAAGGCCCATGCCCTCGGTGGGCATGGGCCTCGCATTCGCGTAGCCCCGACGGGATTTGAACCCGCGCTACCGCCTTGAGAGGGCGGCGTCCTAGGCCGCTAGACGACGGGGCCAGGAAGGATGTACTCCGGAATCGGAGGTCTCCCGCTAGAGGAGGCTCGGCCAGCTTAACCGGCCGGAACCCCGGCGATCAAATCGCCGGGAGGTCGACCGTCTCGACCGCGAACCGAGCCGAATCAACACTCTCCGCTGGGGTACCAGGACTCGAACCTAGAATGGCTGAACCAGAATCAGCTGTGTTGCCAATTACACCATACCCCAATGACCTGGGCTTTCGGCCTCCGCCCCGTCGGGCTGAGGACCTCGTTCCGGGCCGAGAGAAAGATTACCAAACCCTGCCCTGAAATATACAAATCGGCTGGTCAGAGCAGGGTTTTCGGGCTCAGGCGGCCTCGGCGGCCCGCAGTCGCGCCATGGTCGTCTCCCGCCCCAGCAACTCCAGCGACTCGTACAGCGGCGGGCTGATGTGCGATCCGGTGACCGCGACCCGCACCGGCGCGAAGGCCTTGCGCGGTTTGAGGCCCAGGTCGTCCACCAGCGCCGTTTTCAGCGCGTCCTCCAGCGCGCCCGCCGACCACTCCGCGACGCCGTCCAGCGCGGCAATGGCGGCCCGCAGCACCGGCGCCGCGTCGGGCCCGAGGTTCTTTTGCGCCGCGGCGGGATCGACGGCGAACTCCCGCGGCGGCACGAACAGGAACTTCAGCAGATCCCAGGCGTCGCCGAGGACCACGATCCGGGTCTGCACCAACTCGGCCGCGGTTGCGAAAAGCGCCTCGTCCACTTCGGCGCCGATGAGGTTGTGCGCGGTCAGGTACTCCCGCAGCCGGTGGGTGAAATCACCCGGCTCCAGCAAACGAATGTGCTCGGCGTTGATCGCGTCGGCTTTCTTCTGATCGAAGCGCGCCGGATTCGAATTTACTTTCGATATGTCGAACGCCTCGACCATCTCCGCCATGGAGAAGACGTCGCGGTCCTCGGAGAGGCTCCAGCCGAGCAAAGCCAGGTAATTCAGCAAACCCTCCGGGATGAATCCCCGGTCGCGATGGACGAACAGATTCGACTCGGGATCGCGCTTGGACAACTTCTTGTTGCCCTGCCCCCGCACGAGGGGCAGATGCCCGAACTGCGGGGTGAACTCCGCCACCCCGATCCGCTGCAACGCCTCATACAGCGCAATTTGCCGCGGAGTGGAGGAAAGCAGGTCCTCGCCACGCATCACGTGGGTGATCTTCATCAGCGCGTCGTCGACCGGATTCACCAGCGTGTACAGCGGATCGCCGGTGCCGCGGGTGAGCGCGAAATCGGGGACCGAACCGACCTTGAAGGTGGTTTCCCCGTGCACCAGATCGTGCCAGGTGATGTCGTGGCCGGGCATGCGCAACCGGACCACCGCCGGGCGGCCCTCGGCCTTGTAGGCGGCGATCTGGTCCGCGGTCAGGTCGCGGTCGAAGTTGTCGTACCCCAGCTTCGGATCGCGGCCCGCGGCGCGATGCCGCGCCTCGACTTCCTCTGGGGTGGAGAAGGATTCGTAGGCCTCCCCCGCCTCCAGCAAACGCCGCACCACATCGAGATGAAGATCACGGCGCAGCGACTGCCGGTACGGCCCGTAGGGTCCGCCGACCTCCGGGCCCTCGTCCCAGGTGAGCCCGAGCCACCGCAGCGCGTCCAGCAGGGCGGCGTAGGACTCCTCGGAATCGCGTGCGGCATCGGTATCTTCGATGCGGAACACGAAGGTGCCGCCGTGGTGGCGGGCGAACGCCCAGTTGAACAGCGCCGCCCGGATCAGGCCGACATGCGGCGTGCCGGTCGGTGACGGGCAGAATCGGACCCGTACGTCAGACATGTTCCTTCTCTCGATCAACGTTTGGCGGCAACGGGATTGGTGAGGGTGCCGATGCCCTCGACCGTCACGGAGACGGATTGCCCATCCTTCATCGGTCCCACACCTTCCGGTGTGCCGGTGAGGATTACGTCACCCGGCAGCAGCGTCATCACCGTGGTGACCCATTCGATCAGCTTCGGAATATCGTGCAGCAGAAGCGAAGTCCGGCTGCGCTGGCGGACCTCGCCGTCGAGCTCGGTGGTGATCTCCAGATCGGCCGGGTCCAGGGCGGTCTCGATCCAGGGCCCCAGCGGGCAGAAGGTGTCATACCCCTTGCCGCGGGTCCACTGGCCGTCGTGACGCTGCTGATCGCGGGCGGTGACGTCGTTGGCGGCGGTGTAACCCAGGATCACGTCCCGCGCCCGGGCCGCGGGCACGTCCTTGCAGGGGCGGCCGATCACGACGGCCAGCTCACCCTCGTAGTCGACCTGAGACGAGCTGGGCGGCAGCACAATTGGCACATTGGGCCCGACGATGGCGGTGTTGGGCTTGAGGAAGATCACCGGATCCTCCGGCGCCTCACCACCCATCTCCTGTGCGTGCGCGGCGTAGTTCTTGCCCACGCACACCACCTTGCTGGCGAGGATCGGCGCCAGCAGCCGCACATCCGGCAGCGGCCAGCTGCGGCCGGTGAAGGTGGGGGTGCCGAACGGATGTTCGGCGATTTCCCGGGCCACCTCGCCGGAACTCGATTCCTCGATGCTGACGAACGCGACTCCATCGGGACTGGCAACTCGACCTAGGCGCATGGCTCGACAGTCTATCCATCTGGTGGTATGCGCCCGACCGGGTGGTCTGCGGCGAGGGTGTACCCTGTTCATCGGTTCATAGAGTAAGACCGAGTTCCCAAAATGTGAGATAGAGGTGAGGATGTGACCACCGTGACCCCCATGCACGCCACCCGACGGTGGGTCATGCTCGCCCTCGGGGTGTTCGCGCAGAGTTCGAGCGCGGTGATCGTGCACGGCACGCCGTTCCTGCTGCCGGCGCTGACCGACCGCGGAATGCCCTTGGCGACAGCGGGTCTGCTCGTGGCGATGCCCACGGTGGGGCTGGTGTGCACGCTGATCGCGTGGGGCTATGTCGTGGATCGGATCGGCGAGCGGGCCGTCCTGGTGGCGGGGCCGCTGGTGATGTTCGCGGCGGGTGCGGCCGCGGCGGCCGTCACCGACTATGTCGCGCTGGGAGTGCTGTTGTTCCTGGCCGGTTTGGGCGCGGGCTCCACCAACGGCGCCAGCGGCCGGGTGATCGTCGGATGGTTCCCGCCGGATCAGCGCGGCCTGGCGATGGGCATCCGGCAGTCCGCGCAGCCGCTGGGCGTGGGGATCGGCGCGCTGACGATCCCGACCATCGCTGCGGCACACGGGTTTTCCACCGCCATCCTGGTTCCGGCGGCGATGGCCGGACTGGCCGCCATCGGGTGCGGGATCGGGATCATCGATCCGCCGCGCCCGCCGGTGACCGACGGCTCGCGCCCCGCCAATCCGTATCGCGGGGACAGCACGCTGTGGCGAATCCACGGGGTCTCGGTGCTTTTGGTGATCCCGCAGGCCACCGTGTGGACCTTCGCGCTGCTGTGGCTGCACCGCGATATCGGGCTGTCGCTGGCGGTGGCCGGTGTCCTGGTCACCGGGACCCAGGTGCTGGGTGCCGCGGGCCGCATCGGCGCCGGTTTCTGGTCGGACCGGGTCGGCAGCCGCCTGCGCCCGCTGCGCACGGTCGCCGTCGCGGCCGCGATCTCCATGTGCGCCTTGGCCGTTGCGTCCTGGCTGCACTGGTGGTGGGCCGCCATTCCGATCCTGGTGGCGGCCTCGATCATCACCGTCGCCGACAACGGCTTGGCCTTCACCGCCGTCGCCGAACTCGCCGGACCCTATTGGAGCGGACGCGGTCTGGGCATCCAGAACACCGGCCAGAACCTGGCGTCGGCCGCCGTCGCCCCGCTGTTCGGCGCCCTGATCACCGCCTCCGGATTCCCGGCGGCGTATCTGGTCACGGCCGTAATCGCCACCGCCGCAATACCCTTGGTCCCCCTCACCACCCGCAAGGTTGAGACCTCAACCCCGTAACCCCCACCGCCACACCAACTCTCACGCTGTTGTGACGCAGCAGGAGGTCAGAGGGCGGCGGCGATGCGATCGCCGATCTCGACGGTGGAGGCGGTGCCGGTGCGGGAGGCGAGGTCCTTGGCGACGGCGGATTCGATGCGGGTGGCCTCGTCGGTCTTGCCCAGGTGGGTGAGCAGCAGGGAGACCGAGAGGATGGCGGCGGTGGGGTCGGCCTTGGACTGGCCCGCGATATCGGGGGCGCTGCCGTGGACCGGCTCGAACATGCTCGGGTTGGTGCCGGAGGCGTCGATATTGCCGGAGGCGGCCAGCCCGATGCCGCCGGAGACCGCGGCCGCCAGGTCGGTGATGATGTCGCCGAACAGGTTGTCGGTGACGATCACGTCGAAGCGGCCCGGGTCGGTGACCATGTGGATGGTCGCGGCATCGATGTGCTGGTAGGCGATCTCGACGTCGGGGTACTCGGTGCCGACCTCGTTCACGGTGCGCTGCCACAGCGAGCCCGCGAAGCTGAGCACGTTCGTCTTGTGCACCAGGGTGAGGTGCTTGCGACGCCGCTGCGCCTTGTCGAAGGCGTAGCGCACCACGCGCTCGATGCCGAAGCGGGTGTTGGTGCTGACCTCGGTGGCGACCTCGTGCGGCGTCTCCACCCGAATGGCTCCGCCGGTGCCGGTGTAGGGGCCCTCGGTGCCCTCGCGCACCACCACGAAGTCGATGTCCGGGTTGCCCGACAGCGGGCTGGTGACGCCGGGGAACAGCTTGGACGGGCGCAGGTTCACGTGATGGTCGAGCGCGAAACGCGTGTGCAGCAACAGGCCCCGCTCCAGCAGGCCGCTCGGCACCGACGGATCGCCGATCGCGCCCAGCAGGATGGCGTCGTGCTGCTTCAGCTCGGGCAGCACCGAATCCGGCAGCACCTCCCCCGTGGCGTGATACCGCTGGGCGCCGAGGTCGTACCGGGTCTGCTCGACACCGGGCACGACCACGTCGAGCACCTTCAGCGCCTCGGCGATGACCTCGGGCCCGATTCCGTCACCGGGGATGACAGCCAGCTTCATATGACAACGCTCCGTTCCTTCGGGCCTCGGCCAAGACGCCGGTCACCCTATCCGGTGCCCGAAAACCACCCGCGACCAGGGCAAGCCCATCCCGCATAGTGGAATCCGTGGTTCGCGGGAACGACTGAGGCACGCCGGGTTCGGCGTGCCTCGTCGTCGTTCCGATGTGCTTTCGGCCGGAATCAGGCCAGGTCGACCTGGGCGACCCGGGCGGCGCCGACGGCCTCGGCGATCGCGGACTGCACGTCGGCCGGGACCTCCTTGTTGATGCGCAGGACGACGGTGGCGCCCTCCTTGTCGACGTCCTGGCTCAGCTGCGCGGCCTGGATGTCGATTCCGGCCTCGCCGAGCTTGGTGCCGATCTTGCCCAGCGCGCCCGGCTTGTCGCCGTAGTTGAGCACGGCCAGGTTCAGGCCCTCGGCGCGCATGTCGTAGTTGCGGCCGTTGATGTTGACGATCTTCTGCACCTGCTGCGGCTCGGTCAGGGTGCCCGCGACATTGAGCGTGCGGCCGTCACCGAACACCGCGCGCAGATCGACCAGGCTGCGATGCGACGGGCTCTCCGACACGGTGGTGACCGACGCCTCGAGGCCACGATCCTTGGCCAGCGAGGGCGCGTTGACGAAGGTGACCGCATCCTCGATCAGCGCCGAGAAGACCCCCCGCAGCGCCGAAAGCTCCAGCACCGCAACATCTTCCGACGACAGCTCGCCGCGCACCTGCACCTCCAGGCTGACCGGCAGCTCGCTGGCGAGCGCGCCGAGCAGGGCACCCTGCTTGCGCACGATCTCCAGCCACGGGGCGACCGTCTCGTTCACCGCGCCGCCGGTGACGTTCACCGCACCGGGCACGAACTCCCCGGCGAGGGCGAGCTGCACCGACTTGGCGACATCGGTGCCCGCGCGGTCCTGCGCCTCGGCGGTGGAGGCGCCCAGGTGCGGGGTCACGACGACCTGCGGCAGCTCGAACAGCGGGCTGTCGGTGCACGGCTCGGTCTCGTACACATCGATGCCCGCGGCGCGCACATGACCCGAGGTGATGGCGTCGGCGAGCGCCTGCTCGTCGATCAGCCCACCGCGCGCGGCGTTGACGATGACGACGCCCTTCTTCGTCTTGGCGATCGTCTCGGCGTTCAGCATGCCCTTGGTCTCGGGCGTCTTCGGCAGGTGGATGGAGATGAAGTCGGCGCGCTCGAGCACCTCGTCCAGGCTCAGCAGCTCGATGCCCAGCTGGGCGGCGCGGGCCGGGGAGGTGTAGGGGTCGTACGCGACGATCTTGGTCTCGAACGCGGCCAGGCGCTGGGCGAACAGCTGGCCGATGCGGCCCAGGCCGATGACGCCGACGGTCTTGCCGAAGATCTCGACACCGTTGAATTTGCTGCGCTGCCAGGTGTGTTCGCGCAGGGTGGCATCGGCGGCGGGGATCTGGCGGGCCGCGGCCAGCAGCAGCGTGACGGCGTGCTCGGCGGCGGTGTGGATATTGGAGGTCGGCGCGTTGACGACCATGACGCCGCGCTCGGTGGCCGCGGGCACGTCGACATTGTCGAGGCCGACACCGGCGCGGGCGACGATCTTCAGGTTCTTACCGGCATCGAGGACGTCGGCGTCGACGGTGGTCGCGGAGCGCACGAGCAGCGCATCGGCCTCGGGAACGGCGGCGAGCAGTTCGGGTTTGTTCGGGCCGTCGACCCAGCGAACCTCGACACCGTCACCGAGCGCCTCGACGGTCGACTGGGCGAGCTTGTCGGCGATCAGAACAACAGGACGGCCATTTGGGCTCACTGTGGGGCACTCCTGGGGAATGGGATCGGCATTTACCGCCGATCAGCTTAATGGGCCTGATTCGGCGTCGGGGTACCGCCCGGTAGGCGGCCGCCGTCAGTAGGCGACACGACGGTCCGAATCGGGCATAACCGTCATGCGTCGGATGCGTGAACGCGGTGAACCCGGTCCGTCGCCCGCGTGAGGTTTGCGCGAAGGCTTGGCGAAGTCGGCCGTTTCCGCTGGATAGCCGCCGTTCTCGAGGTCACCGTGTGATCATGGCCATCACCCGGCGCACCTGTTCGGCACTGCTGGTGACCTCCCTCGCCGCGCTCGCCACCGGCACCGCACTGCCGCGGGCGGCGGCGTCCCCCGGGACCGGCAAGGTCGCGGTGATCGGGATCGACGGCTGCCTCTACAGCGAGGTGCTGGCGGCGGTCACCCCCAACCTGCAGCGACTGGCGGCCGAGGGCACGCTCAGCCGCTACTCGATCGCGCCGCACACCACCGTGTCCTGCCCGTCCTGGTCGGCGGTGCTGACCGGGGTGTGGGACACCCGCACCGGCATCTGCGACAACGGCGACACCTGCGATCCGGCCCACCTGGGCCGTTTCCCGACGGTCTTCAACCGCATCAAACGCGCTGCGCCGCAGCGGAAGACGGCGTCGATCGCCACCTGGGACACGATCTCCGCGATCGCACGCACCGGCGATCCGCACGCCGACACGATCGTCACGGCCGGTTCGAATCCGCTCGGCACCTACGGCTGCGAGGCCGATATCGACACCGCGACCGCGGCGGCGACGGTGACCGCCATCGCCGCGGGCACCGACTTCGTGTTCACCCACTTCGACCAGGTCGACATCGCCGGGCATCGGCTGCGCGCCAGCAACCCGCAGGCCTATCGGGACGCGATCAGCCGGGTCGACGTGCTGGTCGGGCGGATCGTCGACGCGGTGTCCCGGCGGAGCGCGGACCATCCCGACGAGCGGTGGACGATCCTGGTGACCACCGACCACGGGCACAAGCCCGAGGGCGGCCACGGCGGCCAAAGTCCTTACGAGGTGGCCAGTTTCGTGATCGCCCGGGGACCGGACTTCGAGGCGGGCCGGGTGTACAACGGCTACTCGCTGATCGATGTCACCCCGACCGTGCTCGATCTGCTGGGTCTGGCGCCGGTGGCCGATCTGGACGGAAAGTCGTTGCGCACGGGCGGATCCGGGGATCCGAGTGCCCCGCCGCCACGAACACCGGTGATCGGGCACCCCGCCGACCCGGCGACGACCCGCCTTGCCGCCCTGCCCTTCCCGGCCGATGCGGGCTGCAAGGTCGGCGCGGCCCCGGCCGGCGACTAGCCCCGAAACGCACGAGAGCCCCGCACCGTTTCGGGTGCGGGGCTCTCGGCAAGTTCTGGGATCAGATCACGCGGACGCCCTGGGCCTGCGGACCCTTCTGGCCCTGGCCGATCTCGAACTCCACGCGCTGGCCTTCATCGAGGGAGCGGAAACCCGACCCCGATACGGCCGAGTAATGCACGAACACGTCGGGACCGCCGTTGTCCTGTGCGATGAACCCGAAGCCCTTCTCGCTGTTGAACCACTTCACTACGCCTTGCGCCATTTCATACCTTCTGTAGACGAGCCGGGTCCGCCAACCAACGGCAGCACCGGTCTCGATCATCCACATTGCCATGCCCCGCGCGCGGGCCGCCACCAGGGTTCGAGTCGCACGAGATTTGCGGAGAGTCGGCTCGAAATCGTTCAGGTCCGTAGATTACGTCGCTGTAATTGGTTCGTGATAGTCCGACGGACGGGCACGATGCGGCCCCCGGGCCGATTTCCTCCACTCCGCGCCGAACGTCCCCCGGCAAAAATAGGTCGGCCCCGGGTAGCTACTACCCGGGGCCGACCCAGGGTCGATTCACACGACCATCAAGCGAGCTCAGCCGCCGAAGGAACCGGTCCACAGCGTGTCCAGCAGGCCGTGGAGCGCGGCGCCCGCGGTGCTCAGGATGCCGTTCAGAGCGGCGCTACCGGTGTCGATGATAACGGGGATCATGGAATACCTCTCCTTTATTGAATCCCAGCCGAACTGGCTGACTACCCGCATATCGACAGGTCAGAAATAGCCGTTAGCCAGATTTGCCGAAAAGTGACGTGGGCGACATAATTACAGAGTGGTGATGCAGAACACACCTGCTCAGTCGCGCACTACGCGGACGCTCCTGGCCTCGGGACCGGCCTTGGCGCGGCGTACCTCGAACTCCACTCGCTGCCCCTCCGCCAGCGACCGGAAACCGACACCCTCGACCGCGGTGTAGTCGACGAAGACGTCCGGCCCACCGCCGTCGGCGGTGATGAAGCCGAACCCCTTCTTGCTGTCGAACCACTTGACCGTGCCGTGCGCCATCTCTCTCTTACCTTCTCGCCTACGAGCCAGGCAGACGATAACGAGCCGGTCCGCGACAGTCCAGGCGGGTACGGCGTGCCGTCGGCGGTTCGCCTCGGCCGCGGTCAGCGCGTGTAGCGCACCTGGCGCGGCTTCGCCCCGTCGTAGGCGTCCCGGCCGGGCAGATGCGCGGGCACGCCCACCTCCCACCAGGCACCTGATTCGGTCCACACCGCGGGCTGGGTGGGCACGACCACCACCGCCGGGCGCGATTCGGCCAGCGCCGCCGCCCGCGCGCCCGCGTAGGCGGCCCGGAACTCCGCCAGCTCGGTCGCGACGAACACCGCACAGCCGAGCGATCTCGCATGGGCGGCGAAGTCGACCCGCGGCGGGCGGCCGTGGTTGGTGCGGCACTGCCGGTAGAAGTTGTTGAATGCGTTGCCGCCCTGGCCTTCCTGCAGCCGGGCGATGACGGCGTACCCGTCGTTGTCGCACACCACGGCCACCAGGGGATGTCCGGCGAAGGCCGCCGAGAACAGCTCGGAATTGAGCATCAGGTAGGAGCCGTCGCCGAGCATCGTGGTGACCAGGCCGCGCCGGTGCGCCATCGCCGCGCCCCAGGCACCGGCGAGTTCGTAACCCATGCAGGAGAATCCGTATTCGACGTCCATGGTCGGTTCCCCGCCCGGCGCCCGCCAGCCCCCGACCAGCTCGCCGGGCATGCCGCCGGAGGAGGTCATGACGTAGTCGGCCGGATCGCTGAGATCGTTGACGGCACCGACGATCTGGGCGTAGCTGGGTATCCCGGCCGCCGGGGCGCGCAACTTGTCGATGTAGGCGTCCCACTCGCCGCGCACGGCGCTCGCCCGCGCGCTCCAGGCCCGGTCCACCCGCCAGTCCGACAGCAGTGGTGTCAGATCCTCCAGTGCCGCACCGGTATCCGCGACGATCGCCAGCGCGCCGTGCTTGACCGCGTCGTACCGTGCGGCGTTGATCGTCACCAGCCGGACACCGGGGTCGAACACCGTCCACGACGCGGTGGTGAAGTCCTGCAACCGGGTTCCCACCGCAAGCACCAGATCCGCCTCGGCCGCAACGGTATTCGCCGATCCCGAACCGGTGATACCGAGCGGGCCCGCATACAGCGGATGATCGTGCGGCACCAGGGTGCGGCCCGCGGTGGTCTCGGCCATCGGAATGCCGTGGCGTTCGGCCAGTTCCACGGCGCGCCGCCCCGCGCCCGAATAGCGCACTCCCCCACCCACTACCAGTAGCGGCCGCTGCGCCGACCGCAGCGCGCGTGCCGCCTCGGCGAGGGTCTCGCGGTCGGGTCGCGGACGGCCGATCCGATGGACGACCGGCTGGAACAGCGCCGTCGGAAAGTCGAAGACCTCGGCCTGAACGTCCTGCGGCAGGGCCAATGTCACGGGTCCGACGTCGGCGGCGTCGGTGAGCACCCGGGCCACCTGCGGCAGTGTGGCGAGCAGCTGCTCCGGCCGGGTGATGCGGTCGAAGTAGCGGCTGACCGCGCGGAACGCATCGTTCACGGTGACGGTCGCATCGCCGAAATCCTCCACCTGCTGCAGCACCGGATCGGGGGCGCGGTTGACGAAGGTGTCACCCGGAAGCAGCAGCAGCGGAAGGCGATTGGCGTGCGCGACACCGGCCGCGGTCACCATGTTCAGCGCGCCCGGGCCGATGGAGGAGGTCGCCACCCCCACCTGCCTACGATGCGTCGCCTTCGCGAGACCGACCGCGGCCAGGGCCATGCCCTGTTCGGTGTGCCCGCGCCACACCGGGATCACGTCGCGCCGCTCCTCCAGCGCCGTGCCGAGGCCGAGCACGTTGCCGTGCCCGAAGATCGCGAAAACCGCGGGGAACAGCGGGACCTCGCGGCCGTCGAGGGTCTCGGAGTGCTGGGCGATCATCCAGGCCACCAGGGCTTGCGCGGTTGTCAGTCTCATGTGGACGGCCCCTTACTTCCTCTGGATCGACATCATTCAGCCCGGATGCCCGGTGGCCGACCGCGGCAACCGCCCCGCGTGGCTGGTGACCGGGCATCGCGGGTCCGAAGGCACGCCCTCCCAGCTGCCGCGGAGCCAGCTGTGGGCCGGGTCGTCGCAGAAGGCCATGGATCGTTCGGGGGCGGGTCCGGCCAGAACGTTCAGGTAGTACATCGGGTATCCGGGCGCGGCGATGCACGGGCCGTGGTAGCCGTGCGGCACCAGGAAGACGTCACCGTCGCGGACGGCGACGTTCTCGTCCAGCGAGCCGTCCGCGGTGTAGGTCCGGTGCATGCCGAACCCCTCCGGGGACGGGGTGATGCCGTCGCGGCCCGCGATGCGGAAGTAGTAGATCTCCTCGTTCACGACCTCGCACTCGCTCGCCTCGTCGTGCTTGTGCGGCGGATACGACGACCAGTTGCCGTCGGGGGTGATCAGCTCGCAGGCATTGAGCTTGTCGGCGTGGTCCCAGACGCCGGGTGTGCCGAAGTTGGTGACCTGCCTGGTCGCCTGCCCGGCCCCGCGAACCTCCACCGGAACGTTCTCGGCGGGACCGTATTTCGGGTCGAGCCGCCGCGTGCAGCGGGCCATCGGCAGGGCGATCTCGGCGCCGCGCGCGGCCGACAGTTCGACCGTCGCCTCGCGGGGCACGTAGGCGAAGTCGGTGACCCGGGTGAAAACCGAATCCCGCCCGGTCAATTCGAATTCCGCATCGTCCACGCGGACGGTGCATCCGCCGCAGAGTGGCAGCACGAACGCCTCGTACTCACCGGTGTGGATGGTGCGTGCGCGGCCCGCGGACAACCGCACTACCCGCAGTCCCGTGTACGCCCACCCCGCGTCTGCGGCGCGGAGCAGCACCGGGTCGTCGGCGTCGGCCAGTGTTCCCGCGCGATGATGCAACTTACTCATGCGATCTGCGCCTCCCGCAGAATCGCCGCCGCGGACTCGACCGCACCGGCGACATCCCCGTCCGGCGGATACAGCAGACTGCGGCCGACGACCAGGCCGCGCGCGACATCGTGGCCGAGTGCCTTGGCCCAGGACGCGACATCGGCCGAGGTGTCACCCGACGGCGCACCACCGAGCAGCAGCACCGGCAGGGTGGTGGCGTCGAGCACCGAAACATCCTGCGGCGCGGGCACCTTCAACCAGGTATACGCGGAGGTGACACCGAGACCGGAGGCGATGGTGACCGCGCGCTGCAGCGAGAACGAATCCTTCTGCATGGTCAGCGATCCGGACTCGTCGCGGTGGAACGGCAGCGGTTCCACCATCGCCATGAGCCCGTGCTCGGCCAGTTCGGAGACGGCGCGGGCGCAGGCGTGCAGGGTCGGGATGGTGCCGCGATCCGAATCCACCAGCCGCAGCAGCATTTTGCCGCCGTCGAGGCCCCACCTGACCAGCGACTGCGCGTCGTATCCGGTGAAGCGGTCGTCGATCTCCCAGTCTGCTCCGGCCAGTCCGCCGCGGTTCATCGATCCGATGACGACCTTGTCGTGCAGCGCGTCCAGCAGCAGCAGTTCCTCGACGATGTCCGGGGAGCCCAGCACGCCGTCGACCGACGGGTTGTCCAGCGCGATGAGCAAGCGTTCCAGCAGCATTCGTCGATCGGCCATCGCGGTGCGATCCGAGCCGACGCCGAGGGCGCCCCGGGCGGGGTGATCCGCGGCCACCAGGAATAAGGTGCCACGCTCCGACAACAGTGTCGACCGCCTGCGCCGCGCGGCATAGGCGCGCGCGATCGCATCGGGCTGGGCGACCCGCACCCGCAGCAGTTCGTGCCAGCGTTCATCGGTCAAATACACGGTGCCTCCGTCGAATCAGTGCGGAGTTGGGCGCACAGCATCTCCTCGATCTCCGCGTTGGTGGGCATCGCATCCGCGCACGCCAGCCGCGAGGCGACCAGTGCCCCGGCCGCATTCGCGTAGGTCGCGAGGCGGTGGGGGTCCCAGCCGGACAGCAGGCCGTGGACCAGCGCGCCCCCGAAACCGTCGCCCGCGCCGAGCCCGCACACCACGTCCACCCGGCAGGGCGGGACGGTCCACCGCTCGGCATCGGTGGCCACCAGCACCCCCTCGGCACCGCGTTTGATCATCGCCAGCCGCACGCCGCGCGCCAGCAGCCGATCGGCCGCCTCGTCCGGATCCGCGGTGCCCACCACGACCTGTGCCTCGGTGCGGTTGCCCACCACGACATTCACGTGATCGAGCATCCAGCCGATCTCTCGGCGCGCGGTATCGGTATCCGGCCAGAACATCGGCCGGTAGTCCAGATCGAGCACGGTATGCCCGGTTCGCCCGCGCCGCTCGAGGATCGCGCGCTGGGTGGTGCGCCCGGGCTCGGCGCTCACTCCGGTCCCGGTGACCCACAGCAACGGCACGGATTCGACGACATCCCACGGAACTTCGTCGGGTGTGAGCGTGAGGTCGGGGGCGATCGGCGCGCGGTAGAACAGCAGCGGCGGATCGGCGGGCGGCTTCAGTTCGCAGAACACCACGGGCGTCTGGAGATTCGGCGCGGTCGCCACGTAGCGCGCCGAAACTCCGAAGTCCGACAGGGCCGTTCGCACGAAATCGCCGAATCCGTCCGGCCCGACCTTGGTCAGCACCGCGCTGCGCCGCCCCAATCGGGCGGCCGCCACGGCCACGTTCGTGGCGGTGCCCCCGAGGAACTTCGCGAACGTCCGCACCTGTGCCAGCGGCACGCCGCTCTGCTGCGGGTAGAGATCCACCCCTACCCGGCCCACGGTCAGCGCCTCCAACTCCGTCACCGCACCACCCGCTCCAGTTCGTGTTGCAGCGCTTCCAATTCCGCGCCCCCGGCCATCTGACGGGTCAGCTCCGGCAGGTCGATCTCGGATTTCTCGTACGAGCCGAGCATGCTGCCGCGCTTGAGCAGCAGGAATCGGTCGCCCACCGGGTAGGCGTGGTGCGGGTTGTGGGTGATGAGGACGACGCCGAGGCCCCGGTCCCGGGCCTGGACGACATAGCGCAGCACCACCCCGGACTGCTTCACACCCAGTGCCGCGGTCGGCTCGTCGAGGATCAGCACCTTCGCCCCGTAGTGCACCGCGCGGGCGATGGCGACGCACTGACGCTGTCCGCCGGACAGGGTGCCCACCGGCTGCTCCATATCGCGCAGCTCGATCCCCATGTCCGACAGCGCCTTCCGGGTGATGTCCATCCCCTTGCGGCGGTCCAGCAGCCGGAACGGCCCGGCGCCGACGGTGGGCTCGGAGCCGAGCACGAAGTTGCGCCACACGCTCATCAGCGGCACCACCGCCAGGTCCTGGTACACGGTGGCGATGCCGCGGTCCAATGCCGCACGCGGAGAATCGAATCCGGTCGGCTCGCCCTCGACCCGCAGCTCCCCCGCATCGTGCCGATGCACACCGGCCAGGATCTTGATCAGCGTGGACTTTCCCGCGCCGTTGTCGCCGAGCACGCAGGTGACCTCGCCCGCGTCGACGACCGTCGACACGTCGCGCAGCGCCACCACACCGCCGTAACTCTTTCCGATGCCACGGGTTTCGATCAGCGGGACCGTCATCGTCGTACCCTTTCCGCACGCTTCTTGAAGGCGTTGTTGACCAGCACCGCCGCCAGCAGCAGCACGCCGAGGAACAACATGAACCAGTCGCTGTCCCAGCGGGCGAAGACGATGCCCTGCCGCGCCATCCCGAAGATCAGCGCACCGATCGCCGCGCCGACCACCGATCCGAACCCGCCGGTGAGCAGGCAGCCCCCGACGACGGCCGCGATGATGTACTGAAACTCCAGTCCCACACCCTGATTCGCCTGCACGCTGGCGAATCGCAGAATGTTGCAGGAGCCGACGACCCATCCGGCGAACGCCGTCGTCATGAACAGGATGATCTTGGTCCGCACCGCGGGCACACCGACCGCGCGGGCACTGGCCAACGATCCGCCGACGGCGAAGATCCAGTTGCCGAACCTGGTCCGCACCAGCACCAGGCCCGCGATGGCGGTGAGCACGATCCACCACACCACCGATGCCTGGATGCGCGCGTCGCCGAGATCGGTGGTCGACGCGAATACCCAACCGGCCGAGGCGTATCCGTCGGCCGAGCGGACCCCCGACACCTGCACCGTGCCGGTGATCAGCCGGGTGACGCCGAGGTTGACGCCCTGCAGCGCCAGGAAGGTGCCGAGGGTGACGATGAAGCTCGGCAGCCCGGTCCGCATCACCAGCCAGCCGTTGAGCGCGCCCACCGCCAGCGCGAACAGCAGCGACACCAGCAGCGCGAGCCACACATTCCACCCGGCGTGCACCGCCAGCAGCGCGGTGACCAGCGCGGTGGACGCCGTCATCACACCGGCCGACAGATCGAACTCCCCGCCGATCATCAGCAGCGCCACCGCGACCGCCATGATGCCGAGCGTGGACGCGTCGTCGAGCCAGGTCGCCACGCCGAGCGGGCTCAGGAACTTCTCGGTGATCACCGAGAAGAACACGAACACCAGCACGGCACCCAGCGCGGAACCGATCTCCGGCCGCACGATCAACCGGTTGAGCAGCGACGCGCGCACCTCGGGACCGGCCGGGTCCTGCGTGGAAACGGTTGTGGCAACACTCATCTCATCCGCTCCTGTCACCGGGTGCCCTGCGCCACGAGCTTGGCGATGGCGTCGACATTGCCGGAATCGACGAACGCCGGGCCGGTCTGCACCGGGCGGCCGCCGCCGACGGTGTTCAGGTTGGTCCGGTACAGCCGCAGCATCACCACCGGCTGGTAGCCCTGCTCGTACTGCTGCTGGTCCACGGCGAACAGCAGCTTTCCGGCCCGGATCGCGTCCACCACATCGGAATTCAGGTCGAAGGTGGCCACCGTCGCGCTCGACCGCACCTCCCCGGCCGCCGCGACCGCCCGCGCCGCGATCTGTGAGTTGAGTGTCAGCACCGCGTCGATGGAGCGGTCGGCCTCCAGCGCACCCCTGATGCGGGCCTGCGCGTCGGTCGGGTTGTTGATGTCGACCTGCAGCGTGCCCGCATTGCCGAAGCCCTGGATGGCCCCGCCGCAGCGCTCGGCGGCGCTGACGTTGCCCGCCTCGTGAATTACGCAGAGCATCTTCGTCTTTCCGGCCTCCCGCAGCCGCCTGCCCGCCGCCTCGCCCGCGGCCCGCTCGCTCTGGCCGACGTGCCCGATCGCCCCGAAGGCGGCGCTGTCGGCCTCGCCGGCGTTGATGGTCACCACCGGGATGCCCGCCGCGACAGCGCGTTCCACGGACGGGCGCAGCGCCTGCGGGTTCGCCATCGACACCACCAGGCCGCCGACGCCCTGCGCCACCGCGTTGTCGACCAGCTTGGCCTGCTGGCCCGGGTCCCCGTCGGAGTTGTACTCGACGCGAATGCCCAGATCCTCGCCCGCGGCCTGGGCGCCGTTCTTCACCACGTTCCAGAACGCGTCGCCGGGCGTGCCGTGCGTGACGACCGCGACGGATTCGAGGGTGCCCGCGGCCACCGGCGTCTGCGTCTGCGATACCGGCGCATCGGCGCCCGGCCCGCTGCACGCGGCCAGCATCGCCCCGGCGGCAAGCCACGGCAGGATCCGGCGCAGGCGGCCGTGCCCGCCTGGTCGCGACTTCGTTGTCATGGGCTCCACCTAGGTTCGAGCGGACTCGCGCGCGGCGGTCAGGCCCGCCAGATAGTGCAGGCTGCGGGCGGTGTCGCGGGTCGGGCCCGCGGCCGAATCACCCGGCGCGAGCGCCGTATCCTGCTCGATCACATACCAGCCCCGGTAGCCTGCCGCCTGCACGCAGCGCACCAGGGTGTCGATATCGACATCCCCCTCCCCCAGCGGGGCGTACAGCCCCCGCCGCACGGCCTGGCTGTATTCCATTGTTCCGCTGCGGATCTCGTCGGCGCGGGCGTTTCGCACATCCTTGAGGTGAACGTGGCCGATCCGGTCGGCGTGGCGGCGGGCCAGTCGCACCGGGTCGGTGCCGCCGACGAGCAGGTGCCCGGTGTCGAGGCACAGGTCGAGGTCGGAGTCGGCGAGGAAGCGCTCCACCTCGGCCTCGTTCTCCACGTGCGTGCCGACGTGCGGGTGCAGGACCGCGCGCAGGCCGTGCTCGGCGGCGATATCGCCGAGGGTGGCGGCGGTGTCGATGAGGGTGCGCCATTCGTAATCGCCGAGCCGAGTGCGCGTGTCGTACCCCCGGTCGCCGGTGGCCGCGGCGAGCACTAGCACCTCGGCGCCCAGGGCGGCCAACAGCGCGGCGCCGGTACGAGCGGCGGCCATGGCGCGGCCGGGCTCGCGATGCAGGGGCAGTGCGAGGAAGCCGCCGATCACCTCGATGCCGAAGGGAGCGAGCAGGCCGCGCACCGCGGCGGGCTCGCGGGGCAGATATCCGGGCGGGCCGAATTCGGTTGCGGTCAGGCCCAGCCCGGACATCTCGGACAGGACGGTCGCGGCGTCGAGCACGTGGCCCCAGCCCGGGACTTCGCAGACTCCCCAGGAGATAGGTGCGGCGGCGATGCGGAGCGGGTGCAGCGGTTCGGTCATCGGGACTTCTCCGGCCGGTCGGTGTGCGAGAGGAGCGCTCCGGAGTATTGGAGCGCTCCAACTATGTAACCTGGATCACGATGCTGTCAAGAGCCGGAGCCCGTGTCGAAAGGTAGCCTCTAGCTGGGTAAAGGTCTCTCCTGCAGGGCAAATGGGTGGCCGAAAAATGTCGAGTACGGGCGATTAGAGCGCTCTATTGATCGACTCGCGGCGGCGCTGTAACGTGCTGCACACGCGGCCCGCCCGCCGCGTTCGATCCACCCAGGAGGCCATCCACGATGCCGCGACCGACGATGGAGGATGTGGCCGCGCAGGCCGGGGTCTCCCGCGCGCTGGTCTCGCTCGTCATGCGGGGGTCGCCGAAGGTGAGCGAACATCGCCGCCGCGCGGTGCTGGAGGCGGCGAAGGATCTCGGCTACCAACCGCATGCGATGGCGCGGTCGCTGGCCAGCCGCACCTCCAACATCGTCGGCGTGATGGTCTCGGACCTGCGCAACGCGTTCTTCGCGGACGTGGTCGAGGGCATGGACGCCGCGGCGCAGCAGGCCGGGCTGGAGCTGATCCTCAACACCGGTCGCCGCAGCGCCGCCCGCGAGCGCACCGCGCTGGAGAGCCTGCAGACCTTCCGGCCGGGCGGGATCATCCTGTTGTCGCCGGTGCTGCCCGCGGCGGCGATCCGGGAGGCGGCCCACCAGTGCCCGGTGGTCCTGGTATCGCGCAGTTCGACGGTCGCCAATATCGACACCGTCAACGACGACGGCGAGCGCGGCGTCGCCCTGGCCGTCGAACATCTTGTGGCACTGGGGCATCGGCGGATCGTCCACTTCGACGGCGGTGCGGCCTTCACGGCGGCACCGCGGCGCAAGGGCTACCTCGCGGCGATGGACGGCCACGGCCTCGAACCCATGGTCATTCCGAGCGAGCATACCGACGCGGCCGGTATGGCCGCGGTGCGCAAGCTGCTGAAGGTGTTCTCGCCCAGCCATTTTCCCACCGCGCTGGTCTGCGGGAACGACTTCAACGCGGTCGGGGCGATGTCCGCGCTGGAGGAGGCGGGACTGCGGGTCCCGCAGGATGTGTCCATCGTCGGCTACGACAACTCGTCACTGGCCGCGCTGCGGCACGTGGCGCTGACGACCATCGACCAGCCGCGCGGCGATATCGGCCGGTTGGCCGTGGAGGCGCTGGTGGAGCGCCTGCGCGAGGGCCGCACCACACCGGCCCGCCGGCGCGTGTCGCCCGCGCTGGTCGTCCGCGCCACGACCGCGGCACCCAGAAGTTGAAACCCGGTAAGCCGCAACGCCTTCGGGACTCGCGGCGCCCTCGACGCAGCACCGACAGGAGTCACGCATGACAATCAGGTTGGGACTCGCCGGCACCGGCCGCATCGGCACCGCCCACGCCGAGACGTTGAAGGGGCTCCCGGGTGTGTCGGGAGTCGTCGTCACCGACGCCGACGCGGGGCGCGCCCGCACCACGGCGACCAAGCTCGGCGTGGAGTTCGCCCCCGATATCGAGGCGGTGCTCGGGGCAGATATCGCGGGACTGGTCATCGCCACCGCCACCGATTCGCATCCCGAGCTCATCCTCGCGGCCGTCGACCGGGGCATCCCGGTGTTCTGTGAGAAGCCCGTCGCCGCCGATATCGCGGGCACGCTCGCGGTCATCGCCCACGTCGAAAACTCCACGGTGCCGGTGCAGATCGGATTCCAGCGGCGTTTCGACGCCGGATACGCCGCGGCCCGCGCCGCGGTCGCCGCCGGTGAGCTGGGGTGGTTGCACACCCTGCGCGCCACCACCCTCGATCCGGCCCCGCCTCCGGCGGAGTACATTCCGCGGTCCGGCGGCCTGTTCCGGGACTGCGGCGTGCACGATTTCGACATCATCCGCTGGGTCACGGGTCGGGAGGTGACCGAGGTGTTCGTACTCGGGGCCAACCGCGGTGAGCAGTTCTTCGCCGATGCCGGTGATGTGGACACCGCCGGGGTGCTGCTGCGCATGGACGACGGTGCGCTGGCGACGGTCTCGCTGAGCCGCTACAACGGGGCCGGGTACGACGTGCGACTCGAGGTGCTCGGCAGCAAGGGCAATGCCGTTGTCGGACTGGACGACCGGGCTCCGCTGCGCTCGGTGGAGCCGGACTACCCGGTATCCCCGTTCCCGCCCTACCCCGGTTTCATGGACCGATTCCGCCGCGCCTACACCGAGGAGCTGACGGTGTTCACCGACGTCGCCGCGGGCAGGGTCGAAAGCCCGTGCACACCGGGAGATGCCCTGGAGGCGTTCTACATCGCCGAGGCCTGCGAGCTGTCCCGACGTGACCGACGGCCGGTCGCGGTGGACGAGGTGCGCCGCTAGGGCGGATCTCTCATACCGGAGGGTGAGCGGGAATCGCACCACACGGTGATGTCCCGGAGTGTCCCGGCGCGGGACGCTCCGGTCATGCACTTGCGCCGCAGCGTAATTCCCCTTGTCCTGGCCTTGGCGATCATGTCGGCCGCCCTGTCCGCGTGCACCACGACCGCGGAGAAACGGGCGCCGAGCCCGGACTGGCGGCCCTGTGCCGAGAACGCGCAGGTGGAGTGCGCGACCATCGCCGTGCCGGTGGACTGGTCGGACCCCGGCGGTCCGGCCATCGATATGGCGGTGGCGCGGAAGCGAACTCGGGGCGCGGATCGGATCGGCACGCTGATCCATCTGCCCGGCGGGCCCGGCGGTTCCGGCGTGGACGAACTGCTGCACGACGACCGCTTCAGCCCGGAGCTGCACGCACGGTTCGATATCGTCAGTCTCGACCCGCGCGGTGTGAAGCGCAGCCATCCGGTGCGCTGCGATGCCGGTCTGGCCGCGGCACGGCCCAATCTCGAGCCCGACACCGGCGCCCGGTTCGCCGAAGTCCTCTCCTACGCACGCGATCTCCAGGACAGCTGCCGCCAGTACACCGGGCCGCTGTTCGATCATCTCGACGGGGCGAGCGTCGCACGTGACGTCGACGCGCTGCGAAATGCCCTGGGCGAGAACACGGTCAGCGTGTACGGGCCGTCCTACGGGACCATGTCCGGGCAGGCATATCTGGAACTGTTCCCGCAGCGAGTCCGCGCCATGGTCCTCGACAGCGTCGACGACCACAGCCTCGACACTCCCGGGTTTCTTGCCAGCGAGGCCCGAGCGGGCGCGGACTCGTTCGCCGGATTCGTCTCGTGGTGTGACCGGGATCCGGCGTGCACGCTGCACGGCAGAGATGTTCCCGCGTTGTTCGACGAGTTGTACGGGCGCGCGTCGCGGGGCGAGTTGTCGAACCCGGACGGCAAGGCCGTGGGCCCGATGGAGCTGAGCCGTCTCGCACTGCAGCACCTCACGGAACCGGAATGGCCGCGCCTGGCAGCCGATCTGAACGACATGAGCAACCGCCCGCCGACGCCCGTGGCCGCACCCGTGCCGCAGCGACGCGGCCAGCCGGTGGACGCACCGGAGCTGATCGCCTGTTCGGACTGGCCGTCGGGCATTCGCGACCAGGCGCAGTGGGAACAGCTGTGGCGGGAGCAGAAGCAGAATGCGGGAACGCTGCGGTCCCACTTCGCCTGGGTCGCCGGGAGCATCTGCTCGGCCTGGCCCCCGCCTCCGAACCCACCGCACCGGCCCGAGATCGACAATCCGCCAACGGTTCTGCTGATGAACTCGCGCCACGACCCCTCCACTCCGTACGAATGGGCCGCGAATGTCGCCGCCGACACCCCACGATCGGTGCTGCTCACCTACGACGGCTGGGGCCACGGCGTCTACCGCCGAAACGCCTGCACCACAGGCACCGCCGACCGCTACCTCATCGACCTCACAGCGCCCCAACCGAATACGGTGTGCCCGACGAGCAACTGAGGCCGGGTGCACTCACGCGAACCGGCCCGCTGTTACCGTCCCGGGGGCCACGCGCCGCGGGTGCGGCGCGCCTGATCGTCCAGCCGGTCGCGGATCCGGGCCACCCGGTCGTCGGGTGAGGTACCCAGTACGACGGCCGAGACGGACAACCGGCTCGGCGATGCCTCCTCGTCGGCGGGGACACCCCGGTACCGCAGGACGGCACAGAGATCGGGCCCGTACCCCAGGTCCACAGCGGTCGCGTCGGCGCGATGCTCCGCGCGGCGGGCGATCGGCACCAGCGCCAGGGCGGCCAGTTCCGGAGCCAGCCGCAACAGCAGCGCCGCCTCCAGCCCGACGATCAAGGTCGACATCGCCACGATCGGGCAGGCCACCAGGATCCGGCTCAGCGCGGTCCAGATCAGGAGGAAGGCCCGGGAGCCGCCCGGCGGTACGCGCTGCGCGAGCCAGTCCCCGGCGGCGACCGGGCCCGCCAGCAGCGCCCGCTCCCCCAGCACCACCGGCGCGTTGAACCCGCGGAAGACGAACTGCCACAACGCCGCCCGGCCCTGCCGCCGGTGCCCGAGTTCGTGCGTGAGCACCGCCTCGAGCTCCCGCCGCCCCAGCCCCGCGAGCGAATCACCGTCCACGGCGATCATCCGGTCCGGGAGAACACCACCGCGGCGTCCCGTCCGAACCCACAGCGAGTAGGACGAAGCGGACGCTCCGGACTCGTGCGCGACCCTGTGCCATGCCTTGGTCAGGGCGAGCCGCTCCGCATCCGTCGGGGATCGCAGGCCGAACAGCGGCAACGCCCAGCCGCGCTCCGCACCCAGGAAACACCCCGCGCCCCAGGCCGCGCACAGCAGGAACCACCCCACCGGAACAGCGGCCGGGGTGCCGAGCCCCAGCGCCATGCCGAGTCCGTAGAGCAGCACCGTCATCAACACCGCGGACGGTCCCGCGGCCAACAGCAGCGCGGACCACGCCCCGGCACGGTCCACCAGCGCGCGCCGGGTAACCGCTGTCACATCGGCGGGGTTCGCCTTCGCGATTACTTCGGAGGTCACATGCGACGGTACAGCGAATTGCGCCCGCCCCGCCGATTTCCTTCCCCGCAGACCGCCTCACTGTGAACAGATTCACGTCGCCGCAGGCTCCCGACCTGCGGCGACACCCATCGCACGGGCCTTCCGATACCCCCTATTTCTCGATGTTCTCGAAGTCGAAAAGCCCATTCCAGGCCAGCGGCGCCTGCTTGACCTTCTCCGACCTGCCCGCATTCGAGACGTAGTTGAGAATCGGAATGTCGGCCATATCGCGAATCAGCACGGTCTGCGCCTGCGCGATCTGCTGATACGACTCCTCCGGCGTGGGCGCCGCCAGGGCGGCGTTGAGGAGGCGGTCGAATTCGGGATCCTTGTAGTCGACGTCATTGGTCTCCGAGCTTGAGAGGAAATTCGAAGTCAGGAACTGCAGCATCGACGGATAGTCGCCCTGCCAGCCGTAGCGGAAGGCCTTGCCGATGGTGCGCGAGTGCACCAGATCGCGGATCTGCTTGAAGGTCGGGTACGGCACCGCGACGGCCTCGATCCCGAGCGTGTTCTTGATGCTGTTCGCGACCGCCTCGAGCCACGCCTGATGGCCGCCGTCGGTGTTGTAGGCGATTTCGAATCGGCCGGACCACGGCGCGATCGAATCGGCCTGCGCCCACAGCTTTCCGGCCTCGGCCGGATTGTATTCGAGGGTCTGCACGCCGGGCAGATCGCCGCGGAAACCCTGTAGCGTGGTGGCGGTGTAGTCCCGCGCCGGTGTTTTCGTCCCGCTCCAGATGGTGTCGCAGATCTGCTGCCGATTGATGGCCATGGACAGCGCCTTGCGCCGCAGCAGGCCCTCCTCGCCGCCGAAATGCGGCTGGTTCGGCTGGATGCCGATGCGCTCGTTCTGCGCGGTCGGCTTGCTGATGGCCCGGTCGCCGAGGTCGTCCCGGTAGGTGGTCAGCGCGCTCGACGGCATGGTGTCGAGGGCATCGAGATTTCCTGCCAGCAGGTCGGAGTAGGCGGTGTCGTAGGACTGGTACATCACGAACCGCAGGCCCTTGTTCTTCGGTGGCCTGCCGCCGTGATAGCCCGGATTCGGAACCAGGTCGATCTTCACGTTGTGCTGCCACGCGCCGGGCTCGGCGAACTTGTACGGGCCGTTGCCGATCGGATTCTCGCCGTAGGCCTTCATATCCCGGTACGCCGACTCCGGTAGCGGATAGAAGGGGGCGAATCCCATCGAGAGTTCGAAGTCGATCGACGGCTGCTTCAGGTCCACGGTGAAGGTGCGGTCGTCGACGACCTTCAGGCCCGACATCGTCTGTGCCCGGGGCGGATCCACCGATACATCGTCGTAACCCGAGATCGACGAGAAGGCCCAGTTCTGGTTCTGGCCGTTGGTGGCGAGCGCGCCGTAATTCCACGCGTCCACAAAGGATTTCGCCGTCACCGGGCTGCCGTCGGTGAATTTCTGATCCGGCTTGATCGTGATCCGGTAATGCTGGCGGTCGCCCGATTCGATCGACTCCGCCAACTCGTTGTGCGCCTTGCCGTTCGCGTCGTAGTACTTCAGGCCCGCGAACAACCGGTCCACCACCCGGCCGCCCATATTCTCGTTGGTATTGGTCGGCACCAACGGATTCTGTGGTTCCGCGCCGTTCACGGTGACGACATCGGAATCACCGTCGCCGGACGAACATCCGGTCAGCGCCAGGCTCGTGGCCAGCACCGCCGCCGTGATCGCACCAAGTCGTAGATACCTCAACGCCCTCTCCTGTCCTCGAGGCACACGAGTGTGTTCGGACACTAGCCCTGTGAAGGGGCGTTGTCAGCGGGATCGGCATCGCCGGGAGCTTTCCCAGATATGGAGCATATGTTCTAATTCATTTAGAGTGAACGCTTCAGAAGCGCCGCGCGGCGGTTCCGCGAAGGAAGGTGATGGCGATGGCCGTGGTCAATATCCACTCCCGGGAGCTACCGGCGACCGCGGGCGAGGTCGGTGCGCTGATCGACTCGCTCGCGGGCGACGGCGATCGGCTCTGGCCGCAGGACCGCTGGCCGCCAATGCGTTTCGACCGCCCGCTCGGTGTCGGCGCGGTCGGGGGGCACGGGCCGGTCCGCTACACCGTCGAGGAGTACCAGCCGGGGCTTTGGATCCGGTTCCGGTTCAGCGGCCCGCGCGGGTTCGACGGATTCCACGAATTCACCGTGCATCGCGGCGGGAACGGATCCGCCGAACTGCGGCATCTGCTCGCCATCCACGCGCGCGGCCCGGCCCGGCTGACCTGGCCGCTCATCTTCCGCCGGATGCACGACGCATGCCTGGAGGACTGCCTCGATCGGGCGGAGAGAGCGGTGACCGGCACGGTGCGCGGACCGGCACGGTGGAGCCCGGTGGTCCGCGTGCTGCGCGCGGTCATCGAGCGATTCGGGACCCGCTGACCGGTGGTCAGCGGGCCGCGATGTCGCGGCGCGGGCCGCCCGGGAAGTTCGCCTCGTCGAACAGGACCCAGCTCTCGACGGCGATCTCGTACATCCGCGACGCACCCTCGGGCATGGCGCCGAGCACTCCGGCCGCATTCGGCCAGCGCGCCACGAACGCGCGGATCTCGGCGTCGACCCCGGTGCCGGGCAGTTGTGCGGCGCGGCCGGTGAAGGAAACGCCGCGGGCGGTCCGGCCGAGTTCGGCCGGTGGGTCGTCGAGTATCGCCCCGGCGACGGCCGGATTGCGCCGAATGTTGTTGGAGTGCACCCGATCCGTGCGGGAGACGAAGTGCAGGCGGTCCGGGGCGAAGGTGGGCACGTACCAGACGGTGCACACCACCGGCGTGCCGTCCTCGCACAGCGTCGACAGCTGCATCAGCCCGGCCGCGGCGACATACGCCTCCAGAAGTTCTCGTTCGCCCACGGTAGGCACCCTAGACGCCCCGCCGCTCGAATCGGCTCGCTTACCCATCGGTGAGAACATGTCGCGACAGATGTGCGCGAAAGTCGTTACCCTTGCGAGAGATCAGAACGGGCAGCCGATGCCGAAGGGGCAATGACAATGACTGCACCGAACGAACCCGCCCCACCCCGATACCGGCACGCGCCCGAATCCCGTTCCCGCAGCGGCGTTCCCGTACGCACCGACCCCCATCCCGCCGAGTCGGCGCACCGCTGCTGCGAACGCCCCGCCGTCCGCCACCTGTCGGCCCGCTACCGCTCCCGCCCACCCCAGCCGACTCCCCCACGCCCATCCCGAGATTCGCGGATAGGAGCCCTGATCGGCCTGGTCCTCACAGTAACCAGCGTCCTACTCCTAGCCGCAGCCTGCGTCCTCACCAACTCCTCCGACCGCACCCCCCTCCACGTCTCAACAGGCTCCCTCCCCGAAACCCCTTCCACCACAACAACTCTCTGAGCGAACGAGATTCGCTAGGGGCGGGTGACGATGGTGGTTCCTTGGGATAGGAGGGTGGTGGCGGTGAGGCCGAACAGGGTGCGGAAGGTGTCGCTGAAGTGGCTCGGGGAGGCGAAACCGGCGTCGGTGGCGGCGCGGGTGAGGTCGTGGCCCGCGGCGATGGACGCGGCCACCGACAGCATCCGTGCCCAGAGCCGGTAACGGCGGAGGCTGGTGCCTGCGCCCGCGGCGAAAAGATGCAGGAAGCGGGAGGTGGACAGACCGGCCGCGGCGGCGAGTTCGTCGGCACCGAGGTCGCCGGAGGGGTCCTCGATGATCGCGGTCATGGCTCGGCGGATGCGCGGGTCGATCTCCGCCGCGCCGCCGCCCAGCAGGAGCCGATGCAGTTCGTCGAGGTCGGCGTGTCGGTGCAGTTCGGCGAGCAGGTCGTCCTCGGCGCGGTGGTGTGCCGCGATCGCCTCGGACGTGTCGGTCATCGCGGAGCGCAGGCGATCGGCGTGGACGGAGCGCGGGTCCACGTAGAAGAACAGCATGCGGCCGTCACCGGCCTCGATCCGGTGGGTGGTACGCGCCGGGACCAGCACGCTGCGGCGACGGCGCGCACCGCCGTCCGGCGTCGTGACCGTGAACGGGCCGTCGACCCCGAGCGCGAAACAGTGAACGGGCGTCGAATGCGTGTCCAGGTGAAACGACGGCCCCAGATACGCCGCATGACCGGCCCACAGCCACACCGTCCGGGTGGCACGATCGGTCGGGGCGGCGGACATGGTGGTCATGGTGCCACGCTCAGGCGACAGCCAGCACACACACGGCACCGGCCGCCTCGACCAGGCAGTAGAACCAGATCGGATAGAACGCCGTGGCGGTGTCGGCCAGCCGGGACAGCACCCGCCCGGCCGCCATCCCCGCCAGCGCGACGCCCACCGCGATCGCGGCGCCGCCGCGCAGGTCGTCGGTGCCGCTCGCCGACCACCACAGCAGCGCGGCCATCGCGAGCCCGAATCCGCCGTAGACCGCGCGGATCTCCGATCGGCTCACCGCGGCGTCGACCGTGAGGCGAAACGGCCGGGCCAGCGTCGCGGGACGCATCAGCGCGTAGATTCCCATGCCCGCGAAGAATATTCCGGCCACGGCAAGCACCACAGTTCTCACTTCACGACCTCCCGCTGCCCCTTGCGCACCATCACCAGTCCGCCCATCAGTGCCGTCAGTCCCACGGCGTCGGCCATCGCCACCCGCTCCAGTGCCGCATTCACCGGGCGCTCGGCGAGGACGAGCGCCAGGAATCCGGCGAAGCTGACCGCATTCGCCCCCGCGGCGACCGCTCGCAGCCGAGGCCGGAAGGCACCGACCACCAGCGCGATCCCGACGATCGCGAACAGCACGCCGCGGTGCCGGAGCAACACCGCGACGTCGGGACCGGACGGCGAAATACCGTATGCCGCATATGCTTTCCGCGCCGACAGCACGCCCGGCACCGGCACGGTATTGATCAGTCCGGCCAGCACGAGCAGGCCCTGCCCGCAACGTCGGATCCACATGGCTCTCCTCGGGTCGAGTTCCTCGAAATACTCGCCCGGTCCGAGCCAGGACGCTTCCGGAAACGTGCTACCGGTTCAGTACGCGCTCCCGGTGATCGCCGTGCACAGCCCGCTGACCGGGCGCTCGGGGTCCAGCGCCGTCGCGATCATGGCCACCGCGGTGGGGGAATACTGCTGAGAGAAGTGCTCGGAGTGGTCCGTGGGGCACACCCGGTCGATATAGCGGGTGGCGGCATTGGTCGCCCCCGCGGGCGCGGGCATGCCACCCAGCAACGCGAAGGCGTCGACGGAATTGGTGATCTGGACGTACTCGATCTCCGGCTGCAGCGGTTCGACGAGTTCCCACGCCCACGGGTCGGTGACGTTCGCGCCGAACAGCGCCACCGGCGGGACGACACCGTTGTAGAGCATCGCGTCGTACACCGGTGCGGGGATCGAATCACGCGCCAGCGCAGTGACATCGACCGGCGGCCCGGTCAGCCGGTAGGGCGAGGACAGCAGCACCATCCGGTCCACCCTGCCCGCCCCGCCGAGCGCGTTGACGTAGTAGCGGGCCACCATGCCGCCCTGCGAATGCCCGACCAGGTCGACGCTGTCGGCGCCGGTCGCGGCGAGAACGCGATCCACCGTCGCGGCCACTGTTCGCGCGGACAGCGCCATGGGGTCCATGCCGTTCAAACCCGGTGGGACGTCATAGATCTCCCGGCCGTAGTTGAAGGTGAACACGCAGTACCCCAGGTTGTGCAGGTACGGCGCGAGCGTGGTCCAGGAGACGGCATCCGACAGGAACGTCGAGGTAACCAGGACAACGGGTTTCGAGTGTTCGCCACCGGGCCTGCAGCCGTAGTCGTTGGCGCCCGCGACCGGACCGTCCCACGCGGTGACGGCCTGGTCGACCATGGCTCGGTTCCCGTACGGAACCGGAAGTGGCGCAGCGGTTGCGGGCGCAGGCCCGGTCAGCATGGTCGCGAGGACGACACACGAGGACATCCACCCGACTGCCCAGCGCCGCCGAAATCCCTTCTCGGAGAACATAGAACGCACGCGTACACCAGCCATGACCACACCCCGCTCGACCGCCGGGAGCATATCCCGGCTCTCCGATGAATCAGGTTGTGCTGCAATGCTTTACGTCTGCAACGCAGGGACTGTAACAGCGCGGTCCGGGCACCGGATACCCCTACTCGTCGGGGGTTCGGCCGCTACCCCGAGGCAAGGCCGAAGCGTTCGGCGAACTCCGACATCCGGTCGTGCTGCCGTCCGGCGTCCGGGGCCATGAAGTTCACCACCAGCCGCGTGACGCCGTGGCCCGCGAGTTCGTCGACGCGTTCGGCGGTCAGGTCGCTAGCGCCCCGGCGCGTGTACTCCAGGGCGGCGGGATCGCGTCCGGAGTCCGCGGCGGTCTTGCGGGCCAGCGCCATCTGCTCGTCGCGTTCCTGCTCGGTGAGCAGCCCGCCGGCGAAGTACCCGTCGCCGCGCAGCGAGCTTGCGCCGCAGGGTTTCCACCGAGTCGGGCATTCGTCGCCGTTGCGATTGCCGGCGCGCAGGCAGGTGACGAACGGCCAGATCGAATCCCAGCTCGAGCAACGCCCGGATCTTGCGGACGATGGACACCTCCGCCTCGTCGTACACCCGGTACCCGCTGCTCTAGCGCCGCGCCCGCACCAGCCCGTGCTGCTCGTAGTACCGCAGCGTGCGCGCGCTCGTCCCGGCACGACCCGCCAGCTCCCCGATCATCATCCAACCTCCTCGCTCGGTACCACGACGCTGAACATTGACACCGGCGTCAAGGCAAGAATGTGGGTCCGGTCCGATCACGCGAACAGCGCGTGCAGGGGGCCGGTCGCCTCGGGGCCGTAACCGACCGCGCCGACCGGGATCGCCGCGCCGATCCGCTCGATCACCCGCGCCGCCCATATCGGACCGAACGCCCCGCACAGTTCGATCAGTTGCGCACCGTCGGCGACCAACCGCGCCGCCGCCCCGGGCGCCTGATCGGGTGCGCCGAGCCCGACCAGGACGGTTCGGCACGTCCCGGTATCGACGACCGAGATGTCGCGATGCGGATCGCATCCGTCGGCGACATAGAGGAAACCCCAGTGCGTGAGCGCCATGGTCGTGGCCTTTCTTCGAAGATGCGGTATGCCCGGCCAGCTAAGCGCGACAAGGGATCCCGCGTCCACGAGGCAGGTCCGCACGAGCGTCCGGCTACGCCTCACCCGCCAGCTCGACGGCCAGATCCGACAGGCGATCGGCGTCCCGATGTTCCGGATCCCACACCAGCGCGTGGCGCAATCGGGGAGCGTGGGCCAGCTCCCGCCAGACGGCACCGCTCGTCGCGTCCCAGCGGGGGCGGACGGCGACCACATCGCCCACCGCCAGTTCGGCGAGAACCGGCCCGCGGCGCGGCGGACCGCGGCGGATCCGCCGCGGCTGCCACCCCGCTCGACGGAAGGTGTCGAGCATGGCGTCGTGGTAGCCCGGCGCCAGCTCGCGGTCGAACCACAGCAGGTCCCGGCCGTCCAGATCGTTCCAGCCGACCACGGCGGCGCCCGCGAGCGGATGGGCGGCCGAGACGAGCACCCCCAGCGGCACGTCGCTGACGGTGTGTACCCGCAGTCCGCCGGTCTCGGCGGGCAGCACGATCAGCGCCGCATCGAGTTCGCCGCGCGGCACCCTCCGCAATTGCTCGCTCACCGGCAGGTCCCGCACATCGAGGTCACCCGCCGCATTCCGCAGTGCCGCGACAACCCCGGCGCGGACACCGGGCGTGACTCCGATTCGCCACGGCCGGGTCGGACCGGCGCTCGCCCGGACGGCCTGCTCCCCCGCCCGCACGGCGTCGAGCGCCCGGCGCGCGTGCGGTAGCAGCGCGTGGGCGGCGGCGGTCGGGGTCATGCCGCTCGGCGTGCGATCGAACAGCGACGTACCGAACTCCCTTTCCAGCGCGATGATCTGCTGGCTGAGCGACGTGGCCCTGATTCCCAGCTCCTCCGCCGCACGGGTGAGGTGCCGCCGCTCCGCCACGGCGACGAAGTATCGCAACTGACGCAGTTCCACTCGCGCTCCTCCACTTTCGCTGTGCCGGAACTATGTCGGCAGTCCCGCGGCGGTGCGCATGGCCGCACGGCCGCGGCGGGCCGCCGATGGGTCGTCGAGGAGCTGGATCTCCTGATTGACCGCCATCGAGATGCCGACGAGGACGGTGGCGATTTCCGACGGCGGGCGGTGCGCGGTACCGGTTTCCGCCTGTGCCGCAGCGATTTCGGATGCCAGCAGGGCGCGCCAGTCGACGACCGCACTGCGGAGCCGATCGCGCAGCGGACCCGGGCGGCCGTCGAGCTCCGCCGAGGCCGCGGTAGCGAAACATCCACCCGGGAAGGGACATTCGGCCAGATAGTCGATCCAGCGGTCGATCAGCCGGGTCAGCCTCGCAACTCCCGGCGGCGTATCGGCCAGCGGGTCGATGACGATCGTCCGGAAGATCCCACCGGCCCGCTCCAGCGCGGCGTACTGCAGCTCCTCCCGCGATCCGAACGGGCCGACGACACCGGCCTTGCTCATGGCGAGCCGCTCGGCGAGGGCGCCGATCGTCAACCCTTCCAGGCCGATACGCGACGCTTCCTCGACGGCGACGCCCACGATCCGCTCCCGGGTGCGAGCCGCCTCGGCGCGCGAATTTCGAGGAGACATGCACCGAACTATAGCGTACGGCCGTTCGCCATACTATGGTTAGCGAACGATCGTACGTTATATCGGAGGTGGAATATGACCGAGCTGCTGCGCTGGGATGCGATGGCCCTGGCACTCATCGGCCACGACGTGACCGTGCTCGACGATGCCGACCTCGATCGGCCGACCCCGTGCACCGGCTGGACGGTCGCGGATCTGATCCGGCACATGAACGAACGGCACGAGGCGATCATCGAAACCGTCCTCGCACCGCTCGCCGACCCCGGCGACGATCCCCGCGACAGCTTCGCCCGCACCGCCGGGCGATGGGTGGCGGCCATGGAGCAGACCGGCGACATCGTGCGGCTGCCGTGGCTGGGCCCGATGCCCACCGAGGAGGTGCTGTCGATCCACTACGTCGACATGCTCGTGCACCGCTGGGACCTCACCCGCGCCCTCGACCGAACCTATTGGATCCCGGAAAGATTCACCGCCCGAGCCCTCCCCATCGCCCAGAGAATCACCGCCCCGGGAAGCCGCCTCAACGCCCCCGGCGGCGCCTACCACACCCCCCTCCCCCAAGACCCCGCACTCCCCACCATCGACAACATCGTCGCCCTCCTCGGCCGCAACCCGAACTGGCAACCGACCACACCGGCAATGCCACAGCCCCCAACCACCCAGCCGACCGCCGCTCGCTGAGTTCGTCGACGTTGTCGGCTGGTGTACTGGTACGCATGGATGTGCGTGCGATGGCGCGGGCGGAGCGCACCGAACTCGCCGATCTGATCGCGAGCTTGTCCGACGACCAGTGGAACGCCGAGAGCCTATGTGCGCCATGGCGTGTGCGCGAGGTAGCGGCGCATGTGCTCGGCTACGGTCTACTGACTCCCGTACAATTCGCCACCCGGCTGGCCCGAGGCCGGTCCTTGCATCACAGCAACGAGATCGATATCGCGCACTACAGAGACCGCACACCTCGGCAGTTGTCCGACCTGATTCGCGACAACCTCGAACCGTCGGGATTGACCGCCCGGTTCGGGGGTCGAGTTGCCTTGGCCGAAGCGATGATTCATCAGCAGGACATCCGCCGGTCACTGAGCATCCCTCGGGAGATCCCGCCCGGAAGGCTGCGAGCGGCATTGGATTTCACCCGCTACGCACCCCTCATCCGAGGAGCCTGGCGCGTCCGCGGCGTCCACCTGACCGCAACGGATCTGGCATGGGCCCACGGCGTCGGCCCACAGGTCCGCGGCTCGGGCGAGGCCCTGCTCATGGCGATGGCCGGGCGCGCCACCACCCTCGACGAGCTGGCCGGTCCGGGGAAACAGCGACTCATCGGACTCCTCCGGGCGTAGGTGCGTAACACTGTCACGCTCAGCGCGGATCGGTGAGGGGGGTTGTGGGGGTGACGGTGTGGGTTCGGAGGAGGAGGTCGAACCAGTCGGCCAGGCCGGAGCCTGCGATGTGGTGGTCGGGGTCGCGGGTGGGGGTGTAGGTGCCGATCACGAGGCGGAGTTTGGTGGGGTGATGGAGCCATTGGTGGACCGGGCCCGGTGGGGCGTCTCGCAGATCGAGCAGGTAGTTCCGGGGTTCGGGGATGTCGAGGACGGTGTCGGCGAAATCCGGTGCGGGAGCGGGGACGGAGAGGTCGGCGCGGAGCTGGCCGTGGTGGAAGGCCAGGGCGATCGAGAGGTAGCCGGTGCCGAATCGCTCGCGAAGCAGCGAGCCCGTGGTCGGGAACTCCTGTGACATCGCCGCGAGGGTCAGCCGGTCGGCGACCGCCGTATTCGACACGCCTTCCCAGTACGCGATCCGGTGCCCGGTGCTGTTGTGCCACTGGATGATCCGGCTCGCGGCATCCGCGGCCTCGGCGGCGAAATCACGGCGGCCGGAGGCGGTGCCGAACTCGTGGTAGCGCAGTATCAGCCGCGCCGCGCGCAGCACATCCGGGGAGCCGGGCAGCGACTCCACCAGTGCCAGTGCGTCTCCGGCATGGTCGGCGAACGGGCGTCCGGGATGCGTGCCGTCGGCCAGCTGAATATGCTCACCCAGCCGATGCGCGGTGATGATCGGCGCGTAGTGCGAGTTCAGCTCCGCGAGGCGCTGCGGCGCAACGGCTTCCACGAACCGCGACACCCGCGCATAGTGCTCGGGCCTCGCCGCTTCCGGCGTCAGGCCGAACAGGCGCAGGGGATCGTCCGGATGCTCGCGATTGAAGGCACGCGCCCACTCGAGCACCGCGAGGGTCTCGGTGTTGCGCCAGGGAACCCAGCACTCCTGCAACAGTTTTCGTGGATCACCGGCACCGGCGCGGACGAACTCGTCCATGGCCGCGACGACGACCTCGTCATCGAGCAAGGCCAGTGCCCGAAATCCCTTCTGCTCCACCAGCACCCGCAACACGCGATGCGCCAGCACCGAAACTTCGTGGCCCACACGGACCGTCATCCCGATTCCGGCCACCACGGCGCCACCGATCCGATCGGCGAGCAGCGCCGGGTCCGGCAGTGGCGCGTCGGCGCCGACGACATCCAGCGGGAGCGCCGACTCATGAATCCATCTCGTGATTTCCCCGGCGTCGGGCACGGTGCCTCCTACGGTGAGCGATCGCGAAAGGGCGATAAAGTACCTTTGCAATCAAAGCAAATTACCTTTGAGGGCAAAGGTAATCCGAGGAGGTGCGGGTGTCAACGACGGGACCGGATACCGACGACGCGATCCGCGCGCTGCTGCTGCTGATGCCCCGGCTGGTCGGCCGGGCCAAGCGCATGCAGCCGCCCGAGAATCTGCGGTCGCTCGCGCCCCGGCACCTGTCGCTGCTGTCGTATCTGCTGTTCGACGGCCCGATGACGGTCAACGACCTCGCGGCCCGTCTCGATCTCGCGCCGACCACGGTCAGCTTGATGGTCAGCGATCTCACCCAGCAGGGCGTGCTCGAACGCCGGGAGGACGACGCCGACCGCCGTCGCAAGATCATCAGCGTCACCGCGGAGATGCTGCCGTCGATTCGAGGGTGGCTGGCGCGCGGCGCCGATGCCTGGCGCGTGGCGCTCGAACCCCTGACGCCCGAACAGCGGGGAACGTTCATCGACACCCTGCGCGCCTACGAGGATGCGGTGACGAGTACGGACGAAGCACAGTCACGCTCCGCGCGCCGCGCCTAAGATGAAACGCTCATGCCGACTCGAACAGCTGAGAGGTGCCCGATGACGAAACCCGGCCTGCGACTCTGGGTCTCCACTCTCGGACTCATCGCTGCACCACTGGTGATGAGCGCTCCCGCCGCGGCGGAGCACCTGCCGTTGACCCCGGAGGCGACCGATACGGCAACCGCCGTCGACGCGCCACCACCGTGCGTCAACTACCCGGGCAACATCCCCTGCAACCTGTCGACATTCTCGAGCTCCATCGGAATCGGCCGCTGACTCAAACCGGATTCGAGTAGACGCGCGCAGGCGTGACGAGTACGGCGGTGCGGCGTTCCTCGCGCATGACGCGGTCGTAGGTGTCCCAATCGTCATGCGTGCCACCGGCCGCGGTGAAGATCTCGCGCAGCAGCAGGCGCAGCCGCTCGCTGTCGATGTCCGGATGGGGGTCGTCGGGTCCGATCAGCTGCGCCGAGCCCTCGACGGTAGCCCACTGCCAACCACCCCGGACCGTGACCGCGATGGTCGAATTGTGGCGCAGGTGAGCAAGTTTCGCGGTTCCGCCCCGGGCCACGAACCCGACGACATGGCCGCCGGACAGCGGGTGGGCGAGGACTCCCGCGTTGACGACGGTCGACTGCGGTGAGCCGTCGGCGCGGAGGGTGACGACCACGCTGAGGCCGTGGTCGAGGGCCACCAGGTCGGCGAAGGAATTCAGGTCGGTCATCGTCGGATCCCCGCTGTCCGTGTGATCGTCGCGAACCAGGCGGGTCCGCCGTTGTCGTCGTGGAATCCGGTCCGAATTCGGTCCGGTTCGATGCCGACGATATTCCATCCGGCGGCGGGAATGAAGGCCGCGGTCAGCTCCTCCTTGCTGACGGGGTGCGGTCCGGTATCCGGGCCCTCATCGCTGAAGCACAACACATACAGTGTCCCGCCGGGCCCTGCTACAAACCGTTCGGATGGCGTGCCGCGAGGGTGTTGTACAGCTCGCTGAGGTCTATCGAGTCGAGCGGGCCGGGCGGGGTGCGCAGTGTGTGGTCGATCTGCCGGTGCAGGGCTTCCATCTTTTCGTCCAGCTGGGCGGCCACCTCGGCCGCCTGGGTCAGATCGGCCCGGAGGTTCGGGGGGACCTCGCCGCGATATTTGTAATAGATCTTGTGTTCGAGGCTGGCCCAGAAGTCCATCGCGATGGTGCGGATCTGGATTTCCACCGGCATCCGCTCGGTGCGGTTGGAGCGGAACACCGGAATCGACACGATCAGGTGCAGGCTCTGGTAGCCGTTCGGTTTGCGATGGGTGATGTAGTCGCGCTCCTCCAGCAGGGTGATGTCCTCCTGGCCGATCAGCATGTCCTTGATCACCGCGATATCGGAGAGGAAGCTGCAGACGACCCGGACCCCGGCGATATCGAGCACATTCTCCCGAATGGAGGCGAGGTTCATCGCGTAGTTCTTGCGCTGGACCTTTTCCAAGACGCTTTCGGGCGACTTGAGCCGCGATCCCACATGCTCGATCGGGTTGTACTCGTGGGTGTTGTTGAAATCCTCGCGCAGGATGTTGATCTTGGTTGTGATCTCATCGATCGCGAACTTGTAGCCGAGCATGAAGTCGAGGAACTGTGTCCGCAGCGCGCGGACGTCATCGATGGTGACCGGGCCCCCGTTGCCGGGGGCCTCCGCGTCGCCGCTGTGGGTCGGCTGCCAGGCTCTCATTTCGCTCATTGTGCCTTTGCTTGCGGTTTGCCTGCCACATCGGGTGAGATGCACCACGGTCGGCGTCAGCCGTCGCCGCGCGTATCGGTGACGAGGGTGCCGATCTCGCGCATCCGCTCGACCGCATCCGCCGGATCGAGAATCGTTTCGGGCGTGTGGATTCCGGGTGCCACGGGATCACCGCGCAGGCCGATCAATCGCTCGACACCGAGGGCGACGCCGAGCGCGGTCAGAGGACGCTGGCCCTGCGGGTGTTCCAGGTGGCGCCCGGCCCGCAGCGGTGCACCCGCGTGATCCAGTCCTTCGATCTCGATACGCACCTCCACGGACGGGTGCGCACCGCGGCGGCGGCCCGCGGACTCGCCCACCGCGAAGTCGAAGCGGACATTCGATGCGCCCGTCGCGAGGCCTAGACTCGGCACGTCGGGGAGGGCGATGCCCTGGGCGGGCATCAGGATGCCGTCGGCGCTGCGCACCTCGGCCCGCGCGTCGGCCTCCGCGAGCCACGTGAAGACGCCGTCTCGGCGGATCAGCGCCGCCGTGGTGGCGACCGCCAGCCGATCCAGATCCGCCATCCCCGCGGGCCCACCGGCATCCGTTTCGTCCAGCACGCTACCGACCCGGATGGAGTCGACCCGGCCGAACTGCGCGGCCGAGTCCATCGCGGCCAGGACCACGAGACCCGCGAAATAGTGGCTGGCCAACAGAATTGGCGCGTTTGCGGCCCGCTGCGCGCCCGCGATAACCTCCGGCGCGAGGTCCACGAGGCCGTTGGAGATGCTCAGGTACGGCACCCCGTGCCGCTGCGCGTAGCCGAGCCCGTGCAGTCTGCGGTCCCACAGCGCCGCGACCACCGCCGAGTATCCGCCGTCCGACGGGAGCCCGAGATCGCCGCGGTCCAGGTCGATCACCACGGCCGTCGCGGCGCCCAGATCGTCGGCCACCCGCTGCGCGCGGCCGAGATCGCGGCCCGCGATGGTCAGCGGCAGCGTCGGATGCCAGCGCCGCAACAGGGCGGCCGTGCCCGCGCCCGCCTGCCCCGAACCACCCATCACCAGGACTGATTGCATGACGTCCACTCCCTGTCCGTAAAGCTACATTTTGTAACCTACACTTTGTAGCTAAACTGGGGGCGATACCGCAAGGGAGGATCGATGACCCGCTTGTCCAAGCAGGCCCGGCGCGAGCAACTGCTCGACGTCGCCCTGGCGATCGTGCGCACCCAGGGCGCCGACGGCCTGACCCTGGTCACCCTCGCCGAGGCCGCGGGAGTGAGCAGGCCGATCGTCTACGACCACTTCGCCACCCGGCCCGGGCTGCTGATCGCCCTGTACCGGCAGCTCGAGGAACGCCACCGGACGGCGGCCGCCCAGGCACTGCGCGACGCCGCACCGAACCTCACGCAGACGGCCCGCGTCGCCAGCTCCGTCTACTTCGAGTGCGCCACCGACATGCCCGAGTTCGCCGCCATTTCCGCTGCGCTGAAAGGAGATCCGGAGATGGAGGCGGTGCAGCGGGAGATGTACGACAGGTATGTGGACCTGATGGTCGGCTCGCTACAGCCACACTCGGACCTCGATCCCGAGATGGTCCGGCTGCGCTGCGTCGGCATCCTGGGGGCGGCTGAGGCGATCGCGGGCGAATTGAACAGGGGGCGAACAACATCCGCCGATGCCGTCACCGCGCTCGCCGATTTGATGGTGAGCAGCCTCGGGGGTGGGGCATGAACCGGCCCGCGCTCCTCCTTGAAAGTTCATCGCTCATGGGCGGGTAGCCCGCACCGCCCAGAAGGCGTACCGGCCTGTGCGGTGGCGATCGACACGCACCTCCGTGAAATGCGCTGTGCGGCAGTGGTTTGCGAACATGTGCGCCTGCTCCTCGGTCCACCCATGGCTGGCCAGCCCGGTCGCATCGGCGGGCGAATGCCGCTCGACGGTCACGAATCGTCCGCCGGGGCGCAGCACGCGCCGGACCTCCGTCAGAGCGGACTCGATCTCGGGCCAGTGATGCACCGTCGCGATCGCCCAGGCCACAGTGGCGGACTCATCGGGTACCGGCAGGCTCTCCGCCTTCCCCTCCGCCCACCGAATCCCCCTCCCGCGCACGAAGATTCGAGCCAACCACAACATCATCGGCGCCGGATCCACCCCCGTCACCCGGGCACCGCGCCGCGCGGCCACCGCCACCGCACCCCCGGGCCCACACCCGATATCGACAACATGATCCTCCCCCGTCACCCCAACAAGATCGGCCACCACCCGAGCCCGCCGCCGCCCCGCAACCAACATGACCACCCCCACCACCAGCCCAACCGGCCCAGCAAACCCCGCCCGCCCAGCATGATGATTGACAACAGCCCCCGACTCCCCACTCATCCGAACCTCCTCATGGTTTCCTACCCCCACCTTGCCGCTTCAGGTCGCCATGAGGTCAAGTGACGGGGCTTGATCCCGATCGGCCAGACCGCACCACCGCCCTCCCGACACTCTTCGCGACATCGGCCACGGACCAGGTTCGGGCCTGTCCGCCGGATCACAGCACCGCGACCGATCCCGCGTCAGGCCGCCTGCCGCCTCGAGAGCCCGCCTTGCGCAGACAGTCGCCGGGACGACATCAGAGGTGCAGTTGCATGTCCGCGTGCGCCTCAGTGAGCGTCGGCGGGACTACTCGTCGGTTGTGAGTCCACCCGCATTGTGACAGACCTTGGCGTACAACAGGTTTCGTGGTCTGTCGACGTCCACCCGGTTGCTCCCGGTCAGCCCCGTAGTTCGCACCGAAATCGTCGGCCAAAGGCACGCTGCGACGACGGCGACCGTGGCCGCTATACCCACCACCGCAAGCATCGACCACACCACATGCCAGCCGCACGCCGAATCCATCTCGACGCCGGTGTGATCGTTGATCCGGCAACTCACGGTTCCTCCCTCATACTTGATCGGGCGCGCGCGTATGTGGCTGGCGGATCTACGGTTTCGACATCGCGAATCTGTGACTAGCTACCGATCTGTCGACACACTTCTGGATCTCTATTGCCGTCGATCGTGCTTTGAATCAACCTGGCACACCGGTCGATCGCTGTATCTGCGGGCACGTGAACCGTCCCGAACGTACGTTGCAGCTGCATCTCGAACCGCACAACCTCGAACTTGGGCTGATCGGTGAAATAGTCCTCCGTCTTGGGTTTACGCCCATCATCGCCAGTCTTGAAGGTTCGGTTGCCGATAAATAGTTCCAACAGAACGTTCTCACACCATGCGTCAGCGCGAAACAAGGCATCGGCCAGCGGATGGAACAGCATCGGCAGGCCACGCTTCCGCAACCCGGCAAGCACATGCAGCTCGCGCAGAAACGAGTAGTAAGCGTTACCTACACGCCATCTCATAGCACCCAATGCCTGGTGCTGCGAGAAGCCTTGCAACTGGGCCTTCTCCACCATCTCCTGAGCCGGCTCCCACAACCAGGGCCGCGTGGCGCTGCCTTGGCACCACTCGTAGAACTCCTCCCACTTGTAGAGCCGCCCCACCTCTTCGAGCATAAGGTTGAATACGTGCGTGAAGGCGAAGTCCGGGAACCAATCGCGAATCAGCACTACTCGCTCGGCATCGGCCTTCCTCACCCTGCCCAGCGCATGCTCAGTCCTCAGTTCCGGAACTTCATCATCCGCGATCAGGTACGGAACCCGCGTGATGTGCGACAGCACCTTCTCCGCGACGGTTTCGCAGCCTTGCCGATGTGTCCACCAGTCCAGTTGATCCCGCGCGATCTGCCCCTCCGATGTGAAGTGCTCCACAACCTCACGGCTGTTCGTAGTGGTTTCCATGTACTCGCCCCCAACTCCTTGGGCCTCAATGTTTTCAGGTGCTGGACAGACGATAGGACGAGGCTCCGACAATCCACGGGATAGACGGGACGAGATGCCGAGCGCGCGATCGCGAGTTCGGCCTCGCATGGGCACATGCCCTCAGGTGCCGACGACAGCTCCTGCGACACCAATCGGCAAGAGCGGCAACTTGTCAGTCCGCTGCCCTACTATCGCTCACATGTTCGGGTCCACCCTCCAACGCACGCACAACCGCCTCCACCGAGGTCTCGAGTTGCTCGTGCTCCCAGAGGCGGACAATCTTCCAGCCCGCTCCTGTCAACGCAGCATCGGCAGCTCTGTCGCGTTCGACGTTCCGGCGAAGCTTTGGCGCCCAGTACCACTCGTTCGTCGTCGGCTGTCGACCGTGCTCGGGGCAGACATGCCAAAAACAGCCGTCAACGAACACAGCGACTTTGCGGGCGGTGAACACGATGTCCGGACGGACCTTCATCGAGCCGACATCCAGGCGAAGATCCTTGCGATAGCGATACCCCAACCGGTGGAGCGCACGGCGAAGCACTACCTCTGGTTTGGTGTCAGCTCGCCGGTTCGCTCGCATGTTCCGCGACCGCCCGGCATCCATCGGAGCCGGGTACACGCCGCGCTCATGGGCTATCCGTCGAGCTCGTTCTGCTTTGCTCTCAGTCACGTCCACACCGGTTGTACGAGGAACCTTGCCTTGCGGAAAGATACTCCTGACGATTGGCCCGGACGCCGCCGGCCACAACACCGAAAGGTATCGCTGTGACCGAACTTCGTGTCATCGAGATCTGCGCGGGTGCAGGCGGTCAGGCCCTAGGCCTGGAGTGCGCCGGCTTTGAGCACGAGCTCGCAATCGAGCTGGACGACAATGCCGCCAACACGTTGGAGGCCAACCGCCCCCAGTGGAAGGTGCTCAGGGGGGATGTAGCCAGCACGTCGGTGTGGAACCCTGCTACCTACGCTCCGACCGCCGGGCGGCGACCGATAGACCTGCTGGCTGGCGGCGTTCCGTGCCCTCCGTTCTCGATCGCAGGAAAGCAACTGGGCGCGAACGACGAACGCGATCTTTTCGCGTGGGCAGTCGAACAGGTCGATATCATTAAGCCGCGCGCTCTCTTACTGGAAAACGTCCGCGGACTCAGTATGCCTCGCTTCGCCGGTTATCGTCAGCATGTTCTCGACAGGCTACGGGAATTCGGATACGAAGCAGAATGGAAGCTTATCCAGGCCTCCGATTACGGAGTTCCTCAATTGCGCCCACGGTTCGTACTTGTCGCCCTGCACCCCGAAGAGTTCGCATTCTTCCAATGGCCTGATCCTGTTGAGCACACACCGACAGTTGGCGAGACCCTATACGATCTGATGGAGCGCAAGAAGGTCTTCAGCGATAACAAATCATTGAAAGAATGGGTAAAGCGCGCCAACAAAATTGCGCCAACGATCGTAGGCGGTTCGAAAAAGCACGGTGGTGCAGATCTTGGACCAACGCGGGCCAAGCGAGCTTGGGAGGAGATGGGGGTGGATGCTTATGGACTACACGATGACGATAAGCCATACTCCCCAAACGACCGTTCGTTCACAAACCGAGGACCGAAGCTAACCCCCGAGATGGTCGCCCGCATACAGGGTTGGAATGACAGCGAATTCAGCTGGAAATTCACCGGCAAGAAGACCACCCAATACCGACAGATCGGAAATGCTTTTCCTCCCCCTGTAGCCAAAGCTCTTGGTATGGCAATTGCTGCTGCACTAAATCATTTGCCAGGCAATTCTTTCATCCTTCAAACAAGCGAGCAAAAATCGGCCGTCGACCCCATCTACAGGGCGTTGCGCGACAGCCGGGACTATATGACGGCGGCTGACATATCAGAAAAGTCGGGACTTGCCCTGGAGGATACTGAAGTCATTCGGCGAATCCGACTCTTAGGCCACGACTTCGAGATCGACGAGAAAGCGCGAGATGGCTCAGTGGCATACAAGCTCGGCCGCTTCCGAGCTTTTGTTGGGCAGGATGACCATACGCGGCACGAATATTTCAAGAAGAACCAGTCGAAGGTGAGCTGAGTCAGCCTGATTGGGTGCAGCGGAAGCTCGCTGCACCCAGGGCTAGGGCTACCTCACTCTTCTCGGATACCACGGTCAGGTAGGTCCGGCGCATTGCCGCTCACCTCATCGGCTCTGGCTCGCCTCCATCGTGTGCCGCCGATTAGCGGGTCGCCATCACCACCGGGGACCACCCGCACCGATATATAGTGCTTGCTATCGGGCACCGGCACCCCGAGCCCCTCAGCAATATGAGCGTAGTAACTGCTCAATATGATGTACCCTTCCGGCTTCAATGCGGTTCGCGCTCCGCCGTTCGTCCGAACTCGTTTCTGGTCATCGAGTTGCATCGCAACGGTCCGGACAGCATTGCGGTGGACGAGCTTCCCTTCCGCAGCGCGAAACAACCGGTTGACTCGCTGGGTTCCATAGCGATTAGCGAAGATATGATCGACCACAGGGCCTGGTAGTTGCAGCAAGATATTAGCGGGCATGGGAGCGTCTCTCCACAGCCAGCGCACCGCCGCTCGTCCAGCGGAGTTGAGGCTACTCTTCTTATCGCGATTCGCACCTTCTCGGCGGTATTCTGGCTTAACGCGTACGAGGCCTAGCGAGAAACGAGCGTCAATATCGCTCGCGGTGGCGACCAGTGCAAGCTCATCGAAGACCTCTGGGGGTAACATCCAGCCCCCGTCAGCCTGGCTCCACTTAGCATCGACCTGATGGCCAGCAATCCGATAGTCAGTAGTTTCTCCACCCTCGAACTCAAACTCTCTCTGAGCATTGATTTCGAATAGTGTTCCGAAGTGAGTCTTCTCGGTTTTCATAAGCTGAGCCCAGCGGAACCTGCCGGTCTCGGAGCCGTTGTAGATCATGTCGTACGTATGGCGGAAGACATCGGCCCATCGACTGCCGTCAGGATCCATACTCTTGATCGCATCGGCAACCTCTTCCAGAGCCTTATCGCATGAATCGGACTGATCCAATATGTTTGTCACGCTGCGAAACTATCCCAAACTGACTCACTTCTCTTTCGGTGGGGGCGCGCAGCATGGTTACAATTGCGTTGCACCGAGCCCGGAGCACCTCCACCCCAGTCGCAGACCACCCCCAACCTTTCCGCAGTGCCAGCATCAGATTAGGGCATACGCACGGCAGCTTGGCGGGCCTTGGATCGGGACTCCTTCTCGGTGAGACGTACAGCCCTGCCAATCTGTCGGTGCCATGTGATGTCCTTTGTGTTGTCTTGATCGGAGGCTCACTTCGATCAAGAAGGCGTACCGACTAGGAGATGATCTTGGTATCCACAGTGACTAACGTCTACTCCGATCTGCCTGCCACCATTTCGACAACTCTGCTCACCGTCAACGGCAAGCAAGAAGGCGTGGTGGCTACCAGATGAGCAGCAGTCGAGCACTTCCGGCTGGGGCGTACGCGCCTAACGGCGAGCCCTGGTGGTCACTCGAGTACGCTCCAGGTTCAAGAAGGCGACGTCGGCGGCCGGCTTATCCTCCGTGAGCTTCGCGAGGGGATCAGCACTGAAATCTGGCGAACAAACAGGATCAGCGGAGCGTTGCGGAGGAGCGCGCTCGAACGTGCGGCCATAGGTGTGTGATCTGCGGTGTAGCCAACGGAGAACCGTATCCGGACCCACCGCCAGGTACGGCTGTGATGTCACCGGCCACCGTATTCCGCAAGAGCTCGGTGGAAGCGACGACATCGACAACTTGCAGGTGGCTACGACCAAACCGCAGCCACCGACCGACGCGTGAACCGCCGCCCTGACCAGACTGCGCACCCAGAAGCCCTCCCGCCCTTGACCTCAACCTCGCTCGAGCTTCTACCCTCGCACCATGACCTTCAACGACGCCGAGGTTGCCTACCTGAAGACTCAGCGGTTGGGGCGGCTGGCTACCGTGACTCCCTCTCAGCAGCCCAACCAGGTTCCCGTCGGGTTCCGGCTCAATCCCGACCACACCATCGACATCGGTGGGCCCATGCGAATGCTCGGCGGTATCGGAACGTCAGGAAGAACCCGAACGTGAGCTTTGTCGTGGATGACATGACTCCCGATGATCCGCGGGAGGTGAAGCCTGGGTGGGGGCGGGGTGTCGAGATCCGGGGGACCGCGGAGATTGTGACTGTTGAGGATATTCCTGTTGCGCCGGAGTGGTTTTCGAACGAGGTGATCAGGATTCATCCTCGGCGGGTGCACAGTTGGCATATCGATCCGGGCAATCCGGATGGGGAGTCTCGTAACGTCAACGGTGGGTAGGACGTCGTCGGCGAGGTGCGCGCCTACCGGTCGGCAGAGCTCGAATCCCCGCACCCCCTCCGTGTTCTCGCACCCCCTACAGGGTCCTGTAGGGGGTGCGGGAACGTGCAGAGGGTGCGGGAACGTGCGCTCTGCCGACCGGTAGGCGAGCCATCGGTGTTAAGGAGCCCTGGCTCAGGGGGTTCACCCAGGGGGCCTCATCCTTCGGAGGTATTTGTTCCCGATACTGGTGCCAACACCCGTGACCTTCTGCTCGCGATGCGCGAGACTGCAGGCGGTGCAGTTGAGTTGGAAGGATTCACCTTGTTCTCGATGACTAAACATGCCACCAAGCGCACCATGGCGCGGGTGGCTGTTGCGGGGGCCGTTGTGGCCGCTCCGCTTGCTGTTCTTGCGATTCCGGCGCAGGCCGAGACGGTCGGCGATCAGATCACCACCGAGGTTCGGGACCGGCACGGGAAGTGGGACCGGGACGACTTCTGGGACAACAAATGGAATCGCCACGACCGCTGGGACGATGACTGCGATCCGTGGGACCGCCGCCACCATCATCCGGGTAATGGCTGGCGGCAGGTCGTGCCTCCGGGCTGGTTCGGAAGCAGCTGATCCTGGCCGTGCGACGGCCCGGCACCGCACGGGGTGCCGGGCCGTTGTCGTGTCCTCGACACGAACCGATGAACTCGGCCGCCGCACGCGGTCTATACCTGCGGACCACAAACATCCTCAGGGAGGACCGCATGAGCACCACCGCACTGCCGCCCGTCGTCGACGCGGAGACCTGGCGCAAGGAGCTCGAAGCCCTGCGCATCCGGGAGAAGGCCGCGACCCGGGAACTCGACGCGATCGCCGCGCAGCGCCGCCGCCTGCCGATGGTCGAGATGCCCGACTACATCCTCGAGGGCGAGAACGGGCCGATCCGGCTGGCGGAGATCTTCGGCGATCATTCGCAACTGATCGTCTACAACCACATGTGGTCGCCCGGCAAGAAGTGGCAGTGCCCCGGCTGCACCGGACTGACCACCCAGTTCACCCGGCTGGACTTCCTGCACAACTACGACGCCCGGTTCGTCATCGTCACCCAGGGCACGATCGAGGAGGCGCTCGCCTATCGGCAGCTGGTCGGGAACACGATGACGTGGTACTCCACGGCGAACAGCTCGTTCGGCACCGACGTCGGCGCGCCACCCGGAGAGGGCTACGCGCTCAACGTATTCCTGCGCGACGGCGACACCGTCTACCGCACCTGGCACACCGACGGCCGCGGCACCGAACAGATCAGCTACACCTTCCCGCTCATCGACCTGCTGCCCTACGGTCGGCAGGAGCAGTGGCAGGACTCCCCCGACGGCTGGCCGCAATCGCCCACCTACAGCCGATGGAGCTCCTCGCAGGACATCGCCGCCCTCTACGGCAACCCCTGACGCACCGGGTGGGCGGTTTGCCCGACGAGGTCGAATAGTCCTGGATCTGTTGTGCTCGAATACGATTCGCTTCCGGCGTTCCGGCCAGCGATCGTCGCCGCTCCTGCAGAATCGACCCGGTGACTACCTCCATGGATCGACTCCGGCAACTCGTCCCGCCACCCTCGCCCGCTCCGGATACGGACTGGGACACCGTGGAGCGCGCGCTCGGGTTCGGCCTGCCGACCGACTACAAGGAGTTCATCGACACCTACGGCGGCAGCCGCTGGGAGGACTACCTCTCCGTCATGGCGCCCGGCTGCCCCAACGGCAGCTACGACCTGTTCACCTGGAAGGACTGGCAGTCCGAGGAGATGGAAGACCTGTGGGAGTTCGAGCCGAAGCCCGCCGAACTGGCGGAGGCGGGCACCCGGATCGTCCCCTGGGCCACCACCGACAACGGTGAGATGCTCTACTGGCTGATCCGCCCCGGCGAGCGGCCCGACGACTGGACCGTCCTGATCAACGAGGGCCGCGGCCCCCGCTGGGAGCACATCCCCCACTCCTGCACCCAATTCCTGGCCGCCGCCCTCGCCGGCGACCTCCGCCCGGTCCTGCTGTCCGACAGCTACTTTCCCCTCCCCGACCACAGGGTCGAGCAGGTCGCCTGAGCGCACCGGAACGACGAAGGCCCACGCCGCGGTGGCGTGGGCCTTCGAATATGGTTGCGACTCAGGCGGTCTCGGTGATGGGGCGGTCGACCCAGCTCATCAGGCCGCGGAGCTTGGCGCCGGTGACCTCGATGGGGTGCTCGGCGTTCTGCTTGCGCAGGGACTCCAGCTCCTTGTTGCCGCCCTCGACGTTGGCGACCAGGCGCTTGACGAAGGTGCCGTCCTGGATGTCCTTCAGGATCGCCTGCATGCGCTTCTTGGTGTCGGCGTCGATGACGCGCGGGCCCGACAGGTAGCCGCCGAACTCGGCGGTGTCGGAGACCGAGTAGTTCATGCGCGCGATGCCGCCCTCGTACATCAGGTCGACGATCAGCTTCAGCTCGTGCAGCACCTCGAAGTAGGCCATCTCCGGCGCGTAACCGGCCTCGACCATGACCTCGAAACCGGTCTTGACCAGCTCCTCGGTGCCACCGCAGAGCACGGCCTGCTCACCGAACAGGTCGGTCTCGGTCTCCTCCTTGAAGGTGGTCTTGATGACGCCGGCGCGGGTGCCGCCGATGCCCTTGGCGTAGGACAGCGCCAGCGCCTGGCCCTCGCCCTTCGGGTCCTGGTCGATGGCGATGAGCGCGGGAACGCCCTTGCCGTCGACGAACTGGCGGCGGACCAGATGGCCCGGGCCCTTCGGCGCGACCATGCCGACCGTGACGTTGGCCGGGGCCTTGATCAGGCCGAAGTGGATGTTCAGGCCGTGGCCGAAGAACAGCGCGTCGCCGTCCTTCAGATTCGGCTCGATGTCGCCTGCGAAGATCGACGCCTGCGCGGTGTCGGGGGCGAGCAGCATGATGACGTCGGCCCACTGCGAGACCTCGGCCGGGGTGCCGACGGTGAGACCGGCCTCCTGCGCCTTCTCCCGCGACTTCGAGCCCTCCTTGAGGCCGATGCGCACGTCGACGCCCGAGTCACGCAAGCTCAGCGAGTGCGCGTGCCCCTGGGAGCCGTAGCCGATGACGGCGACCTTGCGGCCCTGGATGATCGACAGGTCCGCATCGTCGTCGTAGAACATCTCGACTGCCACTTTTGCTATCCCTTCTCGGATTTCTCTGTATTAAGCGTTGGCCCCGGCGAAAAGCGTGCCGGGGATGTTGGGTTGCTACGCAACGTACCGGGGTTGTTGGGTTGCTACGCAGCGCGCCGGGGATGTTGGGTTGCTACGCAGCGCGCCGGGGATATTGTTGTCCGCCGGTATGGCGGTTGTTACCCGCGCGAGCGCCAGCCCGGCACGGAGCTTGCGGAGTGCCCATTGGACACAGCGCGGGCACCGCGGCGAGCGCTAGCGAGTCGCCGTGATGGACTTGGGTCCGCGTCCCACGGCCACGACACCGGACTGCACGATCTCCCGGATTCCGTACGGTTCCAGCATCCGCAGCAGCGCGTCGAGCTTCGACCGGGTGCCGGTCGCCTCGATGGTGAGCGCGTCGGGCGACACGTCGATGACCTTAGCCCGGAACAGGTTCACCGATTCGATCACCTGGGTGCGCACGCTGGCGTCGGCGCGCACCTTCACCAGGATCAGCTCGCGGGCCACCGAACCGTCGGAGTCCTGCTCGACGATCTTGATGACGTTGACCAGCTTGTTGAGCTGCTTGGTGACCTGCTCGAGCGGCAGGTCCTCGACGGTCACGACGATGGTCATGCGCGAGATCTCCGGGACCTCGGTGCCGCCGACCGCGAGCGATTCGATGTTGAACCCGCGCCGGGAGAACAGGCTCGCCACGCGGGCGAGCACGCCCGGCTTGTCCTCCACCAGCACACTCAAGGTGTGGGTCGTGCTCATGCCTCCACCTCGCTGGCGCTCGGTTCCGGCATGACCACCAAGGTGGCTGTGTTGTCGATTCGCATGCTCATGCCTCTTCGGTCCCCTTCTGGGCGGCCTTCTCGTGGGCGGTCAGCGTGGCCTTCTCGTGTGACATCGCCTCGTGGATGACGGCGGGTTCGGCGACCGCCTCGTCGTCGTCGAACAGCGGGCGGATGCCGCGGGCGGCCATGATCTCGTCGTTGGACGTCCCGGCGGCCACCATCGGCCACACCTGGGCGTCCTTGCCGACGATGAAGTCGATCACCACGGGGCGGTCGTTGATGGACTGCGCCTCGCGGATCGCGGCCTCCACGTCGGACTCCTTCTCCACCCGAATCCCGTGGCAGCCCAACGCCTCCGCGAGCTTGACGAAGTCGGGGATGCGCAGGGTGTGGGTGCCCAGATCGGTGTTGGAGTAGCGCTGCTCGTAGAACAGGGTCTGCCACTGGCGGACCATGCCCAGGTTGCCGTTGTTGATCAGCGCGACCTTGATCGGCACGCCCTCGACGGCGCAGGTCGCCAGTTCCTGGTTGGTCATCTGGAAGCAGCCGTCGCCGTCGACCGCCCAGACCTCCTTGTCGGGCGCGCCCATCTTGGCGCCCATGGCCGCCGGGACGGCGTAGCCCATGGTGCCCAGGCCGCCGGAGTTCAGCCAGGTGCGCGGCTTTTCGTACTTCACGAACTGCGCGGCCCACATCTGATGCTGGCCGACGCCCGCGACGTAGACGGCGTCGGGACCGGCCAGCTCACCCAGCTTCTCGATGACGAATTCCGGCGACAGCGAGCCGTCGGTCGGCGGGGTCCAGCCCAGCGGGTACTGCTTGCGGACGCCGTCGAGGTAGGTCCACCAGTCCGAAAGGTTCAGCAGCGGGGCACCTTTGGAGGCCGGGTCGGCCTTCAGGGTCTCGATCAGCTCGGCGATCACCTCGCGGCAGTCGCCCACGATCGGGACATCGGCGTGCCGGTTCTTCCCGATCTCCGCCGGGTCGATATCGGCGTGGATCACCTTGGCGTTCGGGGCGAACGAGTTGAGCTGGCCGGTGACGCGGTCGTCGAAGCGCGCGCCGAGGGTGATCAGCAGGTCCGACTTCTGCAGGGCCGCAACGGCGCCCACGGTGCCGTGCATACCGGGCATGCCCATGTTCAGCTGGTGGCTGTCGGGGAACGCGCCGCGCGCCATCAGGGTGGTGACCACTGGAATGCCGGTCAGCTCCGCCAGTTCCAGCAGTTCCGCGGACGCCTCGGCCTTGATCACGCCGCCGCCCACGTAGAGCACCGGGGACTTCGACTCCATGATCATGCGGGCGGCCTCGCGCACCTGCTTGCCGTGCGGCTTGGTCACCGGGCGGTAGCCGGGCAGCCGCATCTCCGGCGGCCAGGTGAACGTGGTGTTCGCCTGCAGCACGTCCTTGGGGATGTCGACGAGCACGGCGCCCGGGCGGCCGGTCGAGGCCAGGTGGAAGGCCTCGGCGAGCACGCGGGGGATGTCGATCGGGTCGTTGACCAGGAAGTTGTGTTTGGTGATCGGCATGGTGATGCCGGAGATGTCGGCCTCCTGGAAGCCGTCCGTGCCGATCAGCGAGCGGGCGACCTGGCCGGTGATGGCGACCAGCGGCACCGAATCCATCTGCGCGTCGGCGATCGGGGTGACCAGGTTGGTCGCGCCCGGGCCCGAGGTCGCCATGCACACGCCGACCTTGCCGGTGGCCTGCGCGTACCCGGTGGCGGCGTGGCCCGCGCCCTGCTCGTGCCGGACGAGGACGTGACGCACCTTGGTGGAATCGAACAGCGGGTCGTAGACCGGGAGTACCGCACCGCCCGGAATACCGAAGACCGTGTCGACGTCGAGCTCCTCGAGGGAGCGGACGACGGACTGCGCGCCGGTCACCTTCTCGGGCGGGACCTGGCGGCGGGTTCCGGTCGCGGATGTCGGCTGATTAGCCGAGGGCGCTGGCCTGCGAGCCGAGGGCCCGGGCCGTGCGGTAGGTGCGCTCACCGTCTTTTTCCTTTACTGCTTGTTGTCCTTGTCACAGAACATGCCTGAACATAAAAAAGCCCCCGACAGCCGATGGCTGATCGAGGGTGGCGCGTCGCAGCTGCGAGCTTGACGTCGTCAGGCTCAGCGCTGGACGCGCCGGCCGATTACGAGAAGCTCGATTCGATTCACGTGCACGACGGTATGCGCGCGAGAGTCGATGAGTCAAATTACTTGACATGTGGTGTCCCATTATGTGAGACGGGGCGGTTTCCGCTGTCTGTCCACCGTGATGCGAGGATGGGGGTGTGTCATCGTCGCAGCAATCCGTGCCACCTGCTCGATCGTCCCATACCGCCGCCGCGGGGTCGGATACGGGTCGTGTGATCAGAATCCCCCGGCTCGGCCACATCGGGGTGCTCATGCTGCTGTTCTGCGTGGCCTTCCCGTTCTTCGGGTGGCCCGCGGTGCTGTGGGTGCTGTTCGTGATCCCGGCCGGGGTCGCGCTGTGGATCGAGCGCACCCGCACGACGGTGTCCGCGCGCGGGCTGGATCTGCGGACGCTGTTGGGCTCCCGGCACATCGACTGGTCGCAGATCAAGGGCCTGCGGATCCCCAAGCGCGGCTACGTCCGGGTGCACCTGATCGACGACTCGGAGGTGGCGCTGCCCGCCGTCGGCTACGACCGCCTGCGCGCGCTGATCGAGGCGTCCGACGGCCGCATCCCCGACCCGTTCGCCCAGCCGGAAGAAGGCGCGTCGGGGGAAGCGAACGGGACAGGAACAACGCGGGAGGAAGACGCCTCGAAGGAGCCGAACGGGGCGGGGACAACGCCGGGGGAAGACGCCTCGAGGGAAGCAAACGGGGCAAGGACAACACCGGAGGAAGGCGCGTCGGGGGAAGCGAACGGGGCAGGGACAACGTCGGAGGAAGGCGCGTCGGGGGAGCCGAACGGGGCAGGGACAACGTCGGAGGAAGGCGCGTCGGGGGAGCCGAACGGGTCAGGAACAACGCGGGAGGAAGGCGCGCCGGGGGAGCCGAACGGGGCGGGGACAACGCCGGGGGCGATCTCGGGCGCCGAGAAATCCGACGATGCCGGGCCCGATCGGGACTGACCGGCGGACGTTAGTGGTGCGGCGCGCCGTAGAGCGGGGCGCGCCGGGCGATCTGGTGAATTCACAGGGCGGGGGCGGAGGTGGTGGGACAATCGCCGTAGCGCACGGAGTGTGAGCGGCGGTCCACGGGAGGTCGGCGCGCGGCGTGTGCCCGCCGGTCGGATGGGGCGGGGAAGGCACGAGGACTGCTATGAAGACCAAAACGGGAACCGTACTCGTCCTCATCTGGCTGATCATCGGATTCATCGCCGCGGCGCAGCGCGACTATTTCGACAGCGGCCCGATCACGTGCGCCAGCTTCGGCAATATCGCCCTGACGATAGTCGCGGGCCCGCTCAACTACATGGGCGTCAACCCGAAGCTGGGCAATTGCGAACTCCCCCAGCCCAGTCCGTAACGCGCCGGTTCCCGCACCCCCTGCGTGTTCCCGCACCCCCTCCGGGAGCCTGCAGGGCGTGCGGGATCAAACAGGGCGTGCGCAACCAAACAAGACGTGCGCGACCAAGTAAGGCGTGCGGAATGTGATTGCCCCCGAGGAGGGCCGGGGGTCACGTTGCCGAGGAGCGGCGGATGGGGATGGTCACTCGGGTTCGAGGTGGGATAGGGCGTCGGCTTGGGAGAGGGCGGCCCCTGCGGTGAAGTTGGCTTCGTAGGTTTTGTCGCCCAGTACTTTTCGCAGGTCGGTGGCCAGGGTGCGGAGTTCGGGGTTGCCCTCGTCGAAGGCGCCGCGCAGGGTCTGGCTCATGCCGAGGGCGTGGGCGGCCCCGGCCGGATCTCCTTCCGCGGCAAGCAGTTCGGCCAGGAGTTCGGCGGTCGACTCCGCGGCGCGCAGCACCCGGCCCGCGGCGGCGACGCGGGGGTACGCGGCGCGAGCCTGCGATACCTGACCCGCGGCCAGCAGATTCGCCATCCGGCCCCGGGCGACGAGATCCTGGGCGATGCCGGGCGACAGCGCGGCGGCGGCCATGGTCGTCTCGAGTCGATCGAGGACCTGATCCGAGCGCTTCGTCTCACCGCACAGGCGATGCAGGTCCGCGGTGCACAGCAGCAGCTCGATATCGGCCTGCGACCAGCCCCGGCTGCGCGACAGCCGCTGGGCGACCTCGAGCTCGCGCCAGGCCCCGGCGGCATCGCCCGCGCGCATGCGCTCGGACGCCAGCCAGGCGCGGTAGGACACCGCGTCCGCCGCGTCGAGTTCGGAGGCCAGCGTCACGCCGCGTTCGTATTTCGCGATCGCCTCGTCGTGCTCACCGCGCACGGAGTGGACGCGCGCCGACGCGGTCAACGCCATCGACAGCCCGATACGGTCGCCGACCGCCTCGAAGCCGCGCTGCGCCTCGGCGAGGGCCGCCCCGGGCTCACATCCGCCGCGATCGACGCCGAGGTAACCCAGCACCAGGTGCGCGGCGGCGCGGGTCCACGGGTCCGGATGATGCTGCGCGCGAACCGATTCCCTGCGCCACACGTCGTCCAGCCCGTACACGTGCGCGGCGGCGAGCGTCACCAGCACCAGCATCGGATAGCGTTCCAGCGCTCCGGTGCGCACACAGTCCTCGACGACCGACCGCGCCGCCGCACCGTCGGCGAGGGTTCCGCTGTTGTCGGCCAGCACATGCAGCGCGCGGATCGCCGCGCGGGGGCGATCCGGCAGCGCCGCACCGAATGCCGACACCTCGGCCGTGAAGGCGTCGGACCGCGAATCGAACCGCAGCATATGCCAGTAGTAGGTCAGCGGGATGAGCAGCCGGTGCGCCGACTCCGCGTCCGAATCCGTGACTGCGGTGCGCAGCGCCTCCACGAGATTGGCGTACTCGGCGTCCATGAGCGCGATCGATTCTCGCTGGTCGCGCGAGCGCAGCAGCGGCTCATGGTGTTCGGCGAGGTCGGCGAAGTGGCCCCGGAAGCGCGCCGCGACGACCGCGCGCTCCCCGGCCCGTTCGAGCCGCTCCGCCGCATAGGCGCGCACGGTCTCGAGCATGCGGTACCGCGGGTCGGCCTCCCCGGTCCGTTCCACCAGCGACTTCTCGACCAGCGAGCCGAGCACGTAGACCGGGTCGGCGGCCGGATCGTCGCACACCGCCCGCAGCCCGGCCACGGTCGCGCCGCCCGGGAACAGCGACAGCCGCCGCGCCAGGACCTGTTCCGGTTCCGGCAGCAGCTCCCAGCTCCATTCGATCACCGCGTGCAGGGTGCGCTGCCGTGGTTGTGCGGCACGGCTTCCCGTGGTGAGCAGCCGGAACCGGTCGTCGAGCCGTCGCGCGATCTGGTCGGCGCTCATCGTGCGCAGCCGGGCGGCGGCCAACTCCAGCGCCAGGGGAAGTCCGTCCAGTCGGCGGCAGATCTCGACGACCGGACCACTGGTCGACTCGTCGAGCGCGAACTCCGGGCGCACCGCCGCGGCGCGGTCGAGGAACAACCGCACGGCCTCCGATCCGGCCGCCTCGGTCAGGGGTCCCGCGGCGGCGGGTAGTTCGAGCGGGCCGAGCGGGCACAGCGTTTCGCCGGTGAGGCCCAGAGGTTCCCGGCTCGTCGCCACGATGGTCAGCGCTGGCAACCGCCGCAGCAGCCGGTCCACCAGGTCCGCCGCGGCCTCGACGAGATGCTCGCAGTTGTCCACCACCACGATGGCGGGCTCGCCGCCCAGCAGCGCGGCCGCGCCGTCGAGCGGATCCGGCGAGCGCTCGGTGGGGGCGAGCGCGCGCACGTCGCGGGCGCCCAGCGCGCCGAGCACCGCTTCGGCGATCCCGTCCGGTGCCCGGACCTCCGCCAGCGAGACGAACCATGCCCGCGCGGAATCGTCGCGACGGCTCACCGCCTCCACCGCGAGCCGGGTCTTGCCCACGCCGCCGGGGCCCACCACGGTGCTCAGGCGCGCGGTATCCAACAGTTCGGCCAGGCGTTTCAGCTCGGCATCGCGGCCGACGAACCCGGTCAGCCGCACCGGCAGGTTCCCGGCGGGCGCCGGGGGCGCGTCGCGCAATTCCCCGCGCAGCGCGGCGAGATGGGTCTGCCGCAGTTCGGGACCGGGGTCGACGCCGAGACGCTCCCGCAGCGCGGTCCGGGTCTGCTCGTAGACGGCGAGCGCGTCGGCTTGCCGTCCCGCCGCGCACAATGCCCGAATTCGCAAGGCGACCAGGCGTTCCCGCAGCGGATCGGCGGCCGCGTCCAGATCGGCCAGGATCGCGGCGTGGCGGCCCAGCCGCAGTTCGGCGTCGAACCGGTCCTCGACGGTCGCGAGGCGCAGATCCTCCAGCCGCGCCACCACCGGCCGGGTGAACGGGGCAGCACGGATATCGGCCAGAACCTCGCCGCGCCACAGCCGCAGCGCCGCGCCGAGGACGGCCGCGGCCTCGGCCGCGCGCCCGGCCGCCAGGTCGCCGCGCCCGCGCCTCGCCAATTCCTCGAACCGATGCACGTCCACGTCGGACGGCGGCACGGACAGCCGATAGCCCCCCGCCACCGACTCGACGAGCCCGGCACCGACGACCTTGCGCAGCCGAGATACCGCCGCCTGCAACGCATTAGCGGATCCGGCCGGTGGTTCGGCATCCCACAGGCCGTCGATCAGCGTCGCGGCCGGAACCACCTCCCCCGGCACCAGCGCGAGCCGCGCGAGCAGCATGCGTTGCCGCGCACCGCCGATCGCCAGCTCCACCCCGTCCCCGGAGTACGCCCGGACCGGCCCGAGCAGCTCTACCCGCACCACACCAGCCTCTCGCACACACGTGCCTCGACGCGAGGCACACAGTGAGGCTATGTGAGTGGGACCGAGCGGTCACAGATCACTGCTCGCAGCGATTCGGCGGCGCATGATCGATGCCGCCTGCGGGGGCAGGAATCTCGGTGGTTTTCGCTGTGCCGAGGCTGATTGTGTCCGCGGGCCGGGCTCGCCGCCTACCGGTCGTCGGCGGTGATGGCCGCGGCCGGGCAGCTCTGCACCGCCTCGCGGACCGCCTCGTGCGCGCCCGGCGGGGGCTCGGCGTCGAGCAGGACCACGGTGCCGTCGTCCTCGTCCTGGTCGAATACGGCGGGGGCGGTGAGCAGGCACATCCCGGCACCGATGCAGCGCTGCCGGTCCACGGTGACCTTCATGGCGGCTACCACTCGACCGGGAGTTCGTGCACGCCGTAGACGTCGTCCACACCTGCGCGCAGGCGCACCTCCGCGGCGGGCACCGCCAGCCGCAGGGTCGGGAACTGCCGCAGCAGAGCGGGAAACGCGACCCGCAGTTCGATCCGGGCCAGCTGCTGACCGAGGCACTGGTGGATCCCGTGGGAGAAGGCGAGGTGCCCGGTCGCCCGGCGGGCCAGGTCGAGGGTGTCGGGGTCGGGGAACCTGCGCGGATCCCGGTTGGCCGCCGCCGTGCTGACGGTGACGGTCTGCCCGGCCTTGATCACCTGGCCCGCGATCTCGACATCGGCCAGCGCGGACCGGACGCCGGTGTGCGGCGGGGTCAGGTAGCGCAGCAGTTCCTCGACGGCGCTGTCGGTGAGGTTCGGGTCGGCGCGCCAGGCCGCCAGCTGGTCCGGATTCCGCAGCAGCGCGAAGGTTCCCAGCGACAGCATGTTCGCGGTCGTGTCCAGGCCCGCGCCCAGCAGGAAGGCGCCGATCCCGGAGATCTCGGCGTCGGATATGTCCGTCTCGGTCAGGGCGCTGAGGATGTCGTCGCCCGGATCGGCGCGCTTGGCCGCGACCAGCCTGCCGATGTAGTCCAGCAGCGCCTGCCATGCCTCGGCCACCGCCTCCGGCGGCGCCGAACCCGTGGTCTTGGCCGCGTTGTCCTTGAACTCCGCGCGATCGGCGTACGGGACGCCGAGCATTTCGCAGATGATGGTGGCCGGAACCGGGAAGGCGAATGCCTGCACCAGGTCCACCGGCGGGCGCCGCGCCACCATGGCGTCGAGATACTCGGCGGCGAGTTCCTCGACCCGGTCGGTGAGTTCGCGCACCCGGCGGACGCTGAACCATCCGGCCACCGGCTTGCGCAGCCGGGCGTGCGCGGCGCCGTCGACATGGTCCATATCGCCCGGGCTCGCCGGGGGCAGCTCGATCCCGGCGTACATCGGGTTGTAGTGGTGCACGAGCTCGGTCCGGTTGCTGAGGCGCTCGTCGGCGAGCACGGCGCGCACCTCGGCGTGACCGGTGGCCAGCCAGCCCTCGTGCCCGTCGGGGTAGATCATCGGGCGCAGCGGGGCCTCGTCCCGCAGTGCCGCCAGCTCCGGCGGCGGGGCGAACGGATCCTGCGGGGAACGCGCCATCGGCAGCTGCGTCACGGGTGGCAGGGAGCGGGTCACGACTGTCTCCTCTCGGCGGTGGACCGTGCCCACGATCCGCCGCGGCGCTGACGAACCGCTGACGACCGCCTGACGGCCGGAGGGCGCGGGACAGCTTGGCCGGGACCGGAGGGGAACAATGGCGGGGTCTGATGCGCTGACCCTGATACCGCACTTTCGGCGTGGCCGATCGGCCACGGCGTGCGGGGTCAGCGGGCGGCATCCGCCCGGGACCGCGAGGCGAGCCGCCCACCGGCGCATCCGCCCCTCCCGTGCGGGAGTACCGTTGAATAGCCGCCGAGATACTCGGCACCGTCGCCGACCAGCCCCGGGCGACGCGAGTTGCCACCATCGCGCGGCCCGAGCCGACCGACCGAGGACCCACACCGATGCCACCGCTTCGTTCACGCACCACCACCGCCGGACGCAATGCCGCGGGCGCTCGCGCCCTCTGGCGCGCCACCGGCCTCACCGACTCCGACTTCGGCAAGCCGATCGTCGCCATCGCGAACTCCTACACACAGTTCGTGCCGGGCCACGTGCACCTGAAGGACGTCGGCGAGATCGTGGCGGATGCGGTGCGGGCCGCGGGCGGCGTACCGCGCGAATTCCACACCATCGCCGTCGACGACGGCATCGCGATGGGGCACGGCGGCATGCTGTACTCGCTGCCCAGCCGCGAGATCATCGCCGATTCGGTGGAGTACATGGCCAATGCGCACACCGCCGACGCGCTGGTGTGCATCTCCAACTGCGACAAGATCACCCCGGGCATGCTGAACGCCGCCATGCGGCTCAACATCCCGGCCGTGTTCGTCTCCGGCGGCCCGATGGAGGCCGGGAAGGCCGTGGTGGTCGGCGGCGTCGCGCAGGCCCCGACCGACCTGATCACCGCCATCTCCGCCAGCGCCAACAGCGCCGTCGACGACGAGGGGCTGTCCGAGGTCGAGCGCAGCGCGTGCCCGACGTGCGGCTCCTGTTCGGGCATGTTCACCGCCAACTCGATGAACTGCCTGACCGAGGCGCTCGGCCTGGCGCTGCCGGGCAACGGCTCCACCCTCGCCACGCACGCCGCCCGCCGCGCCCTGTTCGAGAAGGCGGGCACCACCATCGTCGACATCGCCACCCGCTGGTACCGCGACGACGACGAGTCGGTGCTGCCGCGGAATGTGGCCAACGCCAAGGCCTTCCGCAACGCCATGGCCCTCGACGTCGCCATGGGCGGCTCCACCAACACCGTCCTGCACACCCTCGCCGCCGCGCAGGAGGGCGAGATCGACTTCGACCTCGACACCATCGACGAGATCTCCCGCCGCGTGCCGTGCCTGTCGAAGGTCTCCCCCAACTCCGACTACCACATGGAGGATGTGCACCGCGCCGGTGGCATCCCCGCCATCCTGGGCGAGCTGCGCCGCGCCGGGCTCCTCGAAACCGACGTCACCACCGTGCACACGCGCGGGCTCGACGAATGGCTGGATACCTGGGACATCCGCTCCGGCAAGGCGTCCGCGGAGGCCATCGAGCTGTTCCACGCCGCGCCGGGCGGGGTGCGCACCACCCAGCCGTTCTCCACGAGCAACCGGTGGTCGTCGCTGGACACCGACGCCGCGGGCGGCTGCATCCGCGATCTCGAGCACGCCTACACCGTCGAAGGCGGGCTGTGCGTGCTCAAGGGCAATATCGCTCCCGACGGCGCCATCCTCAAGACCGCCGGTATCGACGAGGACCTGTTCACCTTCGAGGGACCGGCCGTCGTGGTCGAATCCCAGGAGGAGGCCGTGTCGGCCATCCTCGGCAAGAAGATCCAGCCCGGTGACGTGGTCGTGGTCCGCTACGAGGGCCCCTCCGGCGGCCCGGGCATGCAGGAGATGCTGCACCCCACCTCGTTCCTCAAGGGTATGGGCCTGGGCAAGCAGTGCGCGCTGATCACCGACGGCCGCTTCTCCGGCGGCACCTCGGGCCTGTCGATCGGCCACATCTCCCCCGAGGCGGCCTCGGGCGGCACCATCGGCCTGATCGAGAACGGCGACCGCATCCGCGTCGACGTGCACACCCGCGCGCTCGAATTGCTGGTCCCCGACGAGGTTCTCGCCGAGCGCCGCGCGAAAATGGAAGCCTCCGAACGGCCTTGGCAGCCCATCGGCCGCGACCGCCCGGTAACCACCGCCCTGCGCGCCTACGCCGCCCTGGCCACCTCCGCCGACAAGGGCGCCGTCCGCCGCGTGCCGTAGGCCCCCATACGCGAGCCCTTCCTCAACATTCCCGGCATGCCCTCAACCTTCCCGGCCAAAAGCATGCCGGGAATGATTGTGCGCCAACGCAAGTCCCGGGCACGATCGTGCGCCAACGCAAGTCCCGGGCACGACTGTGCGCCAACGCAAGTCCCGGGCACGACTGTGCGCCAACGCAAGTCCCCGGGAATGATTGGGTACCGGCGCAGGTCCCGGAATCGTCTAAGGCCCATTCAGGTTTCCGGACGGTCAGTCGATGATGCCGACGAATGGGTTGCCGCCGTGCAGGGCGAGCCAGCCGCCGATGGCGGCCGCGATCGCGAGGATCAGGACCAGGAACGAACCCCAGGCGGGGCGCGAGGACCAGCCGCGGTTGCGGTCGAAGGACAGGCGGCCGGGGCCGACGAGGATCACCACCGCGGCCAGGCCCGCCAGGATCGCTTCCAGCTCGATGACCTTGTACTGGAAGCCGGGCGCCATGCCCTCCTTCCACAGCAGGGCATCGGCGATGGCGGCCAGCACCGCGCCCGCGGCCAGCGGCGTGGCCAGGCCCAGCACCAGCAGCGCGCCGCCGCCCACCTCGGCGACGGTGAGCATGGCGGTCGACAGCTCGATGTGCTTCCAGCCGCCCTGCTCCAGCATCTGCCGGGTGCCGTCCAGGCCCGGGCCGTGGAACCAGCCCGCCAGCTTCTGCAGGCCGTGGTAGAGGAAGGTCACGCCCAGGATCAGGCGCAGCACCAGCAGGCCCAGATCCTGTGTCCCCCGGCGGGAGTCGCGGCGGCGGCGCAGGGTCTCGGTCGGCGCGGTCGTCGCGGGCGGGATGGTGGCGAAGGCGTAGGTCGGTGCCTCCGGCTCGCCCGAGCGGGCGGCGGACGCATCGGTCGCTCCGGCGGGCGGGACGTCCGGGTCCAGGCCCAGATCGTCGTCGGTGCGCGGCACGTCCTTGCCCTGCGCCGGCTGGACCCGGGGAAACTCGCCGGTCGGATTGTCGAAGGGGCTGGTGGCCGCGTGCTCGGTCGTCTCCTTCTCCGGCTTCGCGGATGGCTCGTTCGACTCCGGTGTCTCATTCGGCTTGTCCGTCACGGGCTCAGAGTATGACGGGTACCCATCCTGGACGCTGTCCGACCACGGCGTGTCCACGACACCGGCGCTTCGCGCGCCAACCCCGTGCGAGCGCCCGCGACGGTATTTCCGTAACGTCTGAGCCATGAGTGTGGTTGCTACCGGCAGAGTCGCGTTGAGTCTGGCCGTCGCCGCCGGTCTGCTGGCCGGGTGTGCCCGCTTCGACGAATCCGCGAACGACCCGTTCACCCCCGCGCCGACCGTGCGGCCCGAAGGCGTCGAGCCGAGCACTCCGCAACCGCCGCCCACCAAGAAGCGGCCGCCGGGACCGTGCGAGGATCCCGACCCGACGGTCGTGGCCAGCTGTGTGAACGAGGGCACCGGCGTGGTGGCGATGCCGGACGGCACCACCGGCATGATCGCCGAACGCGCCACCGGCAAGATCTTCCTGATCGACACCCAGGACCCGGGGCCGTGGCCCTACTACCTCAAGCAGATCGCGCAGGTGGACGTCGACGCCTCCGGCGACGGCGGCCTGCTCGATGTCACCCTGTCCCCCACCTACAGCCAGGATCATCTGCTCTACGCCTACATCACCACCGGCGGCGACAATCGCGTGGTCCGGATCGGCTCCGACGGCACCGCCAAGCCGATCGTCACCGGAATTCCCAAGAGCGACACCGGGAACCGCGGTTCGGTCGAATTCGTCTCGGCCGACAAGATGCTCGTGCTGACCGGTGACGGCGGCAATCCCGGCGCCGCGGCCGATCCGGGCTCGCTGGCGGGCAAGTTGCTGCGGATCACCAATCCGACCCCCGGCGGCAACTCGCCGGACGTGCTGGCGTCCGGGATCGGGACCGCGGGCGGTGTCTGCCCGGATGCCCAGGGCGACATCTGGTTCACCGATCGCACGCCCGTCGCCGACCGGCTACAGCGCGTGACGCCGGACGGGACCGTGACCACGGCGTGGAACTGGCCCGATCATCCGGGGGCGGCCGGTTGCGTCGCGGGCGGGGACTTCGTGGCGGTCGCCATGTCCGATGCCAAGGGCATGGCAATGGCCAAGGTGGAGAAGGACTCTCGCGCCATCACCACCGCCCCGGCCCTGCTGTACCAGGACAAGTGGGGCCGGTTGAACGACGCCGCCCCCGGCCCCAACGGCCTGATCTGGGCCAGCACCTCCAACAAGTTCGGCGGCCAGCCCACCCCCACCGACGACCGCGTGGTCGTGATCTCCCCGACCGGTGGCGGCGGAGGCGGGCCGGACTAGTCACGAGCCCGGCGTCGGCGCGCGCACGCCGGGAACGACGGCGACGGCGCGCGTCTCGCCAGGTCAGGCGGCGCCGCAGGCGGCGAGCACGAGTTCGCGGACGCGGGCGGCGTCGGCCTGGCCGCGGGTGGCCTTCATGACGTCGCCGACGATCTTGCCCGCGGCCTGGACCTTGCCGGAGCGGATCTTGTCGGCGATGTCGGGGTTGGCAGCGAGGGCCTTGTCGACCTCGGTCTGCAGCGCCGAATCGTCGGAGACCATGCCCAGGCCCTTGGCCTCGACGATCTGCCCCGGATCGCCCTCACCGGCGAGCACGAAGTCGACGACCTGGCGGGCGACCTTGCTGTTGATGGTCTTGGCGTCCACCAGCGCGACCACCTCGGCGACCTGCTGCGGCGTAATCGGCAGTTCCTCCAGCGTGACCTCGCGGTCCTTCGCCTTCTCCGTCAGGTAGTTCACCCACCAGGAGCGGGCCGCGTCGACCGAGGTGCCCGCGTCGACGGTGGCGATGATCAGATCCAGGGCCCCGGCGTTGATCAGGTCGCGGAAGACCTCGTCGGACAGGCCCCAGTCGGACTGGATGCGGGCGCGGCGCAGCCACGGGTATTCGGGGATGGTGCCACGCAGCTCGTCGACCCAGGCGGCGTCGGGCGCGACGGGCTCGAGGTCGGGCTCGGGGAAGTAGCGGTAGTCCTCGGCGGTCTCCTTGGGGCGGCCGGGCGAGGTGGTGCCGTCGGTCTCGTGGAAGTGCCGCGTCTCCATCACGATGCTGCCGCCCGCGGCGAGCACCGCGGCCTGGCGGCGCATCTCGTAGCGCACCGCGACCTCGACGCTGCGCAGCGAGTTGACGTTCTTGGTCTCGGTGCGGGTGCCGAATTCGGCTGCGCCCTTGGGCATCAGCGAGACGTTGGCATCGCAGCGCAGCGATCCCTGCTCCATCTTCACGTCGGAGACGTTCAGCGACTTCAGCACCTCACGCAGCGCGGTGACGTAGGCGCGGGCCACCTCCGGCGCGCGGTCGCCGGCGCCGGTGATCGGCTTGGTGACGATCTCGATCAGCGGCACACCCGCGCGGTTGTAATCCAGCAGCGAGTGGCTGGCGCCGTGGATGCGGCCGGTGGCGCCGCCCACGTGCAGTGACTTGCCGGTGTCCTCCTCCATGTGGGCACGCTCGATCTCGACCCGGAAGGTGGTGCCGTCGTCGAGCGGGACCTCCAGGTGGCCGTTGGTGGCGATCGGCTCGTCGTACTGGCTGATCTGGTAGTTCTTCGGCTGATCCGGGTAGAAGTAGTTCTTGCGCGCGAACCGGCCCCACGGGGTGATCGAGCAGTTCAGCGCCAGGCCGATGCGCACGGCCGCCTCGACGGCCTGCTGGTTCACCACCGGCAGCGAGCCCGGCAGACCGAGACACACCGGGCACACCTGGGTGTTCGGCTCGGCGCCGAACGTCGTCGGGCACCCGCAGAACATCTTGGTCGCGGTACCCAGTTCGACGTGGACCTCCATGCCCAGCACCGGCTCGTACCGGTCGACGACGTCGGCATAGTCCATCAAGTCCACCGTGGGTGCAGTCATACCCAGAATCTTATTCGGAGACCCTCACCCGCCCGAGCCGGGTGAGGGTTCCCCTCCTACTCCCGATCAGTCGGCCGCGATGGCGTCGACGATCGGCATGCGGGCCGCGCGGAAGGCCGGTGGGATGGAACCCAGCAGGGCCAGGATCAGCGCGGCGACGCCGTACACCAGCAGCATCGGGCTCGGCTCGTAGACCACGTCGATGGTCATGGCCTGGCCCATGGCGAGGCTGGCGAGATATTGGACCGCGGCACCGGTGACCAGGCCGATGACGGCACCGGTCAATCCGATGCCCGCGGCCTCGGTGAGCACGGTCCGGAGCATGAACCGGCGGCTGGTGCCCATGGCGCGCAACACCCCCATTTCGCGGCGGCGCTCCAGCACCGACAGCATCAGCGTGTTGAGCAGCGCGGCGGTGGACACCAGCACCACGATCCACAGGATCGAGGCCGACAGCGACGTACCCTGTTGCACGCCTTGGGCCACCGCGGTCACCGCCTCCTGCCCGGTATCGACCGCCAGGTCCGGACCGGCGACCTCGCGGACCGCGGCCAGCACCGCGGCCTTGTCGGCACCGGGCACGACGTCCAGGCCGAGGATGGTCTCCCCGGGGCGCTCGTACCACTGCCGCAGGATGTCGAGATCCATCAGGACGATGCCGGAGATCGCCGAGAAGTACGGAATCACCTGCAGCACCTGAACCCTGTGAATGCCCGTGGGCGTGGGCATGTCCAGCTGCGAACCATCCTGCACGCCCAGCGAACTCGCCACGTCGCGCGAGAGCACGACCCCCTCGCCGGTCGACATCTTCTGCTGCGTCACGGGATTCAGCTCCCCGATCAGGGACCCGCGCACCCCCTCCTCGTAGGCCTGCAGCATCACGCGGTCTCGGCCCAGCGTCGCGAACGCCATCTGCGCGGCGCCGACGCTCGCCACACCCGGCACCGCGCGGACGCGATCCTTCAGATCGGCCGGAAGCAGTGGGCCGGTGGGGAATTCGGCCAGCGCGGACGGGCTGATATAGGCGTCGCGGTCGCCGAGGTCCTGGAACGAGGCGGTCGCCGAATCGACGAGGTTGCGGGAGGCGCCGCCCATCGCGACGGTCGCGGTGACGCCGATCATCACGGTCATGACCGTGGCCCACACCCGTCGTGGCGATCGCTCGATCGTCGTGGCGCCCAACGCTCCCGGCGCTCCGAACAGCCGCGCGATACCCGCGGCCAGCCGGATGATCGGGCCCGTCGCGGCGAAGCACACCGACACCGCACCGGCGATCGACAGCGAGATCGCCGCGAGCGACAACCGGCCGAGCTTCGCCTCGGCGATGAACACCGCCGCCACGATCATCGCGATACCGTTGGCCAGGGCGAGCCACCGCAGCAGCGGCCGCACCACATCCGCCTTCGACACCCCCACCGGGACCAGCGCCTCGATCGGCTCCACCTTGTAGATCTGCCGCGCGGCGATGGCCGCGGCCGCCACGCTCGCGAGCACGCAGGCCGCGATCGCGACCGGGATCGCGTACCAGGGCACCATGTACTCGGTGCGGGTCTCCACCGCCGCCATCATCGCCGACGGGATCTTGTCGATGGCGGTGCGCCCGGCGAACATGCCTATCACCGCCCCGACGCCGCCGCCGACCACGCCGAGGATGGCGGCCTCCGCGATCAGATCGCGCACCATGGGCCCGCGTTTGCCGCCGATCGCGCGCAGCAGCGACAGCGTCGGACGGCGTTGCGCCACAGCCATACTCATGGCGTTGTAGATGAGGAATGCCGAAACGATCAGTGCGGCAGCCGATGCCATCGTCGTGGAGAATCGCACCAGCTGAATCGCGCCGCCCGCCTGGGCGGACCGCAGGCTCGGGTCGGCGATCACCGCCCGCCCGTCCACGGCCGCGGTGAGGGCCGAACGCAGCTGTCCCACATCGGCATCCGGGCCCGGCACGATCTGGACCGAGTCCAGCATGCCGGTGCGGTTCACCAGCTTCTGCGCCACCGGCAGCGTCGTGACCACGATGTGGCCACCGTTGAGATCCTTCGAGGCGGACTCGTCGATCACCCCCGCGACCGTCACCTCGGACGAGCCCAGGCGCAACCTCTCCCCCTCCGAGCGCCCCATGGCCGCGCCGACCAGCACGCCGTTGGGCACCGTCAGCAGCTTCGCCGCCTCGCCGCGCATCGGGCCGTCCAGGTCGCTGCCCAGCGACGCCACGCTCGAATCCGCGCCGATCAGCAGGGTCCGATCGGCGGGATTGCCGATCCGGCTGCGCAGCATCGGCACGGCGGCCTCGACCCCGGGCACCGCGCGAATCCGTTGCAGCAGTTGCTGATCGAATCCGGACTCGGTGATCCCGGAGACCTCCAGGGCGGCCCTACCGCCCAGCGCGTGGGTCAGCTTGTCGACCGAGCCGGTCACCGAACCGGCGATGCTCAGCACCGCCACCAGCAGCGCCGCCGAGACCGCCATCACCGCCATCGACATCGCGGTGCGGCCGCGATGGATCAGCAGCTCCCCGATATTGAACAGCCGCAACCGATCCCAGCCCGCACCGATCATGCGCGGACCGCCTTGTCCTCGGTGTCGGCGGCGTTCCCGCGCTCCACCCTGTCGTTCGAGCCGATCCGCCCGTCGCGCAGCGTGATCACGCGGTCGCTGTACTGCACGGCGCCCATGTCGTGGGTGACCATGACGACCGAGTTGCCGGAGCCGGAGATCTCACCGAGCAGCTCCAGAATCGCCGCGCCGGTCTTGGAATCCAGGTTGCCCGTGGGCTCGTCGGCGAGGATCAGCGGGGGATCCATGATCAGCGCCCGCGCCACCGCCACCCGCTGCATCTGCCCGCCCGACAGCTCCGCCGGGCGGTGCTCGGCGCGGTCGCCGAGGCCGACCAGATCCAGCAGCTCCAGCGCCCGCGGCTTGGCCTTGCGTAATCCGGTGCCGTCCAACAGCTTCGGGATCGCCACATTCTCCCAGGCAGACAGCGTGGGCAGCAGGTTGAAGAACTGGAACACGAAACCGACTCGGTGCCGCCGGAATTCGGACTGGCGCTCGTCGTCGAGCGAGCCGATCTCCTCACCCTGGAAGGTGATGGATCCGGAGTCCGGGGAGTCCAGCGCGCCGAGCATATGCAGCAGGGTGCTCTTGCCGGAGCCGGACGGGCCGATGACGGCGGTGAACTCGCCCGCCTCGATCCGCAGGCTGACGCCGTCGAGAGCGCGCACCCGCTGCTCCCCCACCCGGTACTCCTTGATGACGTCGGTCAGTTCCAACACGGCGGTCCCCGCCCTCTCTCGTCGATGCTGTCGGTGGCGGCCCGGTCTCAGGAGGCCAGCACCCGGGCGTCTCGCCAGCGGCGGACGTCCTGGGCGTCGAGCACGGCCCGCAGCACGGGCTGCTCGGCCGCCAGTTCCAGATAGGCCTCGGCGGCCGACTGCCCCGCCGCCTGGGCCTGATCCAGCTTCGCGCGCAGATGGTTGTCCCATTGATACTGCAGCGCGGCGAGCACCCCGGCGGGTCCGCCGAAGAGCCGGTCACAGTCCGGCAGGCCGTAGAACAGGCCCGGACCGGCCGGATCGGCGGCCGCGCGGGCGAGCACCTCGTGCAGGATGTCGACACGAGCGTGCAGATCCTTCCACGTCATCGCTCCCATCCCTTCCGTCTGGGGCGCCCGGCACCTCACCACCGGGCACTGTGGAATTCACGCTACGGACGTGAGAGCCCGCCGTCGTCGTGCCGCGGACGAAACTTGCGGTCCTACCGTGGTAGGAGCAGGGGTGCGTTCCGAGCACGATGCCGCGGCGCCGGGCGGGCGGCTAGCCTTGCAGAATGGGTGTGATAGACGCCTCCGAGCAGCGCACGGGCGGGCGCGGCGCGACCGGTCCCGCGGCGTCGCTGCGCGGGTGGCCCGGCCGGGTCCGCACCCGATTCCGGGAGTTCCTGCGTGACCCGGTGGGCTCGGTGCGGCGCAAGATCGAGGACGCGTCCTACGACTATCCGCCCTCCGTGGTCTACACCGCCGATCTCGCGATGATCGTCACCGCGATCGCCGCGGCCGGGCTGCGGCAGGACTACTTCGCGACCACGCTGCCCTTCGTGGCGGTGGCGCTGCTGGCTTTGAGCTATCCGATCATCTTCCTGCTCGACCTGGAACCGCATCCGGTGGTGCTCGCGGGATCGGCCATGCTCGCCGCGGCGCTGTTCCTGATTCAGCCGGTCTCACCCGACTGCGCGCCGCTGGTGCTGACGGTGATGGCGGGTGAGATAGCCGCGATCGCCCCGAAGAAGATCAGCGTGGCCGCGACCGTCGCGGCGCTGCTGGAGTTACTCGGCTTCGCCGCGCTGGGGAATGTGGACGCGGGCCTGCCGATGTATCTGGTCGGCGTGGTGCTCGGCTGGATGGTCGGGCTCATGCTGCAGTTCCAGCGCCGCTTCCTCTACCAGGAGCGGGAGAACCAGGAGATCCGCGCCGCCCAGGCGGCCGACGAGGAGCGCCGCCGCATCGCCCGCGAGGTGCACGACGTGATCGCGCATTCGCTCAGCATCACCCTGCTGCATCTGACGGCGGCCCGGCACTCGCTGGAGACCGACCGCGATGTCGACGAGGCGGTCGACGCGCTCACCGACGCCGAACGGCTCGGCCGCCAAGCCATGTCGGATATCCGCCGCACCGTGGGCCTGCTCGACCAGCGGCCCGCCAGCACCAGCCCGGAGCCGGGGCTCGACGACATCGGCGGGCTGGTCGAGGATTTCGTCCGCGCGGGCCTGCCGGTCGACTACGCGCTCAGCGGTGACGCCACCGCGGTCTCGGCGACGACGGGTCTGGCGCTGTACCGGATCAGTCAGGAGTCGCTGGCCAATGTCGCCAAGCACGCACCCGGCGCCGAGGTCACGCTGCGCATCGAGGTGAGCGAGGCGGAAGTCGTTGCCGCGGTATCCAATACGCTGCCCGGCGGCACGACCCCGCGCCGCGGCCGCGGCATGGGCATCTCCGGGATGCGACAGCGCGCCACGCTGCTCGGCGGCGCGCTGACCGCCGGGCCCGAGGACGGCGCCTGGCGGGTGCGTGCCCGCATCCCGATCACCGCGACCAAGCCCGCGGGCGGATGCGTGGTCACCGGATCGGACGCGCCGCTGCGCGCGGTGCGCGACGCCTTCACATCGATGACCCGGAAACTGCAGGAGGGCATGTGATCTCGGGATCGAATACGGCAGGCGAGACGGCGGGATCGGAGGCCGGGCCGGGGCTCGACACCGGCACGATCACGGTCCTCGTCGTCGACGACCAGGAGCTGGTGCGGGGCGGGCTGCGTCGTATCCTGCGCCGCCGCGACGGATTCCACGTCACCGAATGCGCCGACGGCGACGAGGTGGCCTCGGCGATCGCGGCGCAGCGCCCCGACGTGGTGCTGATGGATCTGCGGATGAAACGCGTCGGCGGCATCGACGCCACGCGGCTGCTGCGTGCGCGCGAGGACGCGCCACCGGTGCTCGTGCTGACCACATTCGACGACGACCAGCTGCTGTCCGGGGCGCTGCGGGCGGGCGCGGCCGGTTTCCTGCTCAAGGACTCCCCCGCCGAGGACCTCATCCGCGCGGTGCGCACGGTCGCGGCGGGCGGCTCGTGGCTCGATCCTTCGGTCACCGGGCGGGTGCTGTCGGCCTACCGGTCGGTGCGGCCGGAGCCGCCGCGCTCCCGCCATCGCCTCGACGAGCTGACCGCCCGCGAGCTCGAGGTGCTGCGACTGATCGGGCGGGGACGGGTCAATACCGAGATCGCCAGTGAGCTCGGTATCTCGGAGGTAACCGTAAAGAGCCACGTAGGACATATTTTCGGGAAGCTCGGGCTGCGCGATCGGGCCGCGGCGATCGTCTACGCGTTTGACCACGGCGTGGTCGCACCCGGAGAATCGGCAGTCTGAGGGGCAGGCAAGACCCCGGTGACCAACCGGGCAAGGGTTCTCGCACACCCTGCCCAGGATGTGGAGGTTGCACCGGTGGATGCACCGCGGTCGCGGGCCGGCGGCAGATTCGGCCCGTACGAGCTGCGCTCGCTGCTGGGCAGAGGCGGCATGGGCGAGGTCTACGAGGCCTACGACACGAACAAGGACCGTGTGGTCGCGCTCAAGTTGCTGGCGGAGGGGCTGGCCGACGATCCGACCTATCGGGAGCGGTTTCGGCGCGAATCGCAGGCGGTGGCGCGGTTGTCGGATCCCCATGTCATCCCCGTCCACGAGTGGGGTGAGATCGACGGCGTTCTCTATATAGACATGCGGCTGGTGCGCGGGGAGAATCTGCGCACCCGGCTGCGGCGGCACGGCGCGATGGATCCCGATCGGGCGGTCGACATCATCGAGCAGGTGGCGGCGGCGCTGGATGCCGCGCACACCGCCGGGCTGGTGCATCGCGATGTCAAACCGGCCAATATCCTCGTCACCGCCGCCGATTTCGCCTATCTCGCCGATTTCGGCATCGCCCGCACCGAGGGCGACAGCAGCCTGACCATGGTGGGCACGGCGCCCGGCACCTACACCTACATGGCGCCGGAGCGGTTCGACGCGGGTCCGATCACCGGCCGTGCGGACACCTATTCGCTGGCCTGCGTCCTGCACGAATGTCTCACGGCAGCAACGCCTTTCCCGGTGCACAGCGTGAGCGTGCTGATCCGGTCACACCTGTCGGATCCGCCGCCGCGGCCCAGCCTGCAGCGCTCGGACGTACCACCCGCCCTGGACGCGGTGATCGCCCACGCCATGGCGAAGACGCCCGACGGCCGCTACGCGACGGCGGGCGAGTTCGCCGGCGCCGCCCGCGCCGCCCTCGGCCTGTCGGTCGGATACGGCTACTCGGCCGCCGAGACCGGCGTGGTAGGCGGATCCGGCGGCGCGGACATGTTCGAAACCCCCGACGCTCTCGACGACTACGACCGAACCCCGGTGGAATCCGAATCCCCCTCCGCCTCGGCCACACCGCACGAATACGGCACAGCCACAACCGAATCCGCCGCCGGAGCCGGGCTAGGATACGACGCCACAGCCGCAACCGGATTCGACGCCACGTCCCGGCCCGACACCGCAACCGGATTCGACGCCACGGCCCAACCCGACACCGCAACCGGATTCGATACCACGGCCCAACCCGACACCGCCGCAACCGCGTTCGGTGCCGCGACCGGGTTCGATACCACGGCCGCAACCGGGTTCGATGCCGCAGTCGGCTTCGATGCCGCAACCGGATCCGATGCCGGAGCCGGATTCGATGCCACGGCCGGATTCGATGCCGCGGCCGGATTCGATGCCGCGGCCGAGGCTCGATCCGATGCCGATACGAGGGCGGGGCAGGCTGCCGAACCGACCACGGTCATGCCGTACGGGCAGGACCCGAGGGCGGCGGAGACCGTGCGCCGGTACCCCTCGGAGGACACCGATCCCGGCGAGCGGACCGGGGCGGCGCGCGGCGGGCAGGCGTCCGGACTTCCGCAGCGCGAGAAGCGCACACTGCTCGGGCAGCCGCCCGGCGGGCGCCCCCCCCCCCCCCCCCCCCCCCCCCCCCCCCCCCCCCCACCGCCCCCACCCGCGCCCCCCCCCCCCCCCCCCCCACCCCCCCCCCCCCCCCCCCCCCCCAGCAGCCGGACGTTCCGAAACCCAATATGGAGCCGGAACCCACCCAGGACAAACCCAACAGC
>NZ_JARWQD010000205.1 GCF_029869545.1 Nocardia wallacei
CCCCCCCCCCCCGCGCCCCCGCCCGCGCGCGCGCGCGGGCGGCCCGGCCCGGGGGGCGGGCGGCCCCCCGCCCGGGGGGGGCCCCCCCCCCCCTCGTCATTCCGGCGATCCGCGGAATCGAGCCGCGACGGTGCGGCCCGGTGTAGCCGCCACAGCAGCACCCCCGCCGCCGCCAGCACCACGGCATAGATCAGCACGTACGCGTTCATCAGCAGCGGGGCGACCGTCCACCACGGCGGCAGCAGGAACACCCCGACGCTGACGTAGGTGGGGTTCCAGTGGTAGGCCCAGGCACCGATCGCGAGCATCAGGGCCACGGCGGCCACCCACCAGCCCGGCCGGGACTGCGCCCGATGGGCCAGATAGACCAGCAGCGGCACGAACCACACCCAGTGATGTCCCCAGGCGAACGGCGAGATCGCGCAGGCGGTCATGCCCGCGAGGGTGATCGCGAGCAGGCGTTCCCCGTGCCGGTACAGCCCGGCGGTGACGACCAGGCTGGCCGCCGTCGCCCCGCCCGCGACCAGGATCCACAGCCACATCGGCGCCGAGTGCAGATGCAGCAGATGCGCGAGCGCGCCGCGAATCGACTGGTTGGCCGGGTGCGCATCCTCGCCGATCCGATTGGACTGGAAGAAGGTCGAACCCCAGTACTGCTTGGAATCCCCGGGCAGCGCCAGCGCCGACAGCGCGATGGTGGCCACGAACGTGCCCGCCGCGGTGGCGGCCGAACGCCACTGCCGCATCGCGAGGAACTGCACGACGAAATAGAGCGGCACGAGCTTGATGCCCGCCGCGACGCCCACGCCGATGCCGCGCAGCCGGCTGCGATCCCCGCGCGAGAAGTCCCACAGCACCAGCGCCATGAGCATGAGATTGATCTGCCCGTAGTACAGGGTGGTGCGCACGGGTTCGATGAACACGCAGGTGAGCGCCATCAGTGCGCTGACCGCGGCCAGCTTCCGGTCGATCCGGTAGCCCAGCAGCCGCCAGCTCAGCAGCACACACCCGAACAGCACCCCGAGATTGATCACCATCCACGTATTGGTGACCCAGCCCCACGGAAACAGCGCGATGGGGATGAACGCCAGCGTCGAGAACGGCGTGTAGGTGTACAGCAGCCCGAAGTAGGTTTCCTCGGTATACAGCGAATGCCCGTGCAGGATCTTCCAGGCGCCGTCGCGGTAGATGTGCGCGTCCAGCCCGCCGTCGAGGATCCCGGCCTTGTCCAGCCAGGGATCGACCGTGGTGAAGACGAACACCACCGCGGCCACGGCGGTGACGGCCAGGACGAACAGCGTCGGGCGGAGGTGCGACAACCTGGGGGGATACGAAACGTTCACTAGTTTTCCGTCATTCACCTGCTATCACTTCGTTCCCCGACCTGTCGCGCACCTGTTGCCGATCTTCAAACTATCCATTCGGTCGGTTGTCTACATGCCCCAAACGTTCCGGTCCAAATCGTGTGATGTGCAACTGATCGCCGCAAGTGCCCCGAACCGGGCAGACTGTCTGGTGTGCCCAGGTGGCTGCTGCATGTCGATCTCGACCAGTTCCAGGCGGCGGTGGAGTTCCGCCGGCACCCGGAACTGCGCGGGCTGCCGGTCATCGTCGGCGGGAACGGGGATCCGTCCGAACCGCGCAAGGTGGTGACCTGCGCGTCGTATCCGGCCCGGGCCTTCGGGGTGCGGGCGGGCATGCCGTTGCGCACCGCGGCCCGCAAATGTCCGGACGGCGTCTTCGTGCCCCTGGACATGACCACCTACGAGGCGGCCTCCGAGGAGGTCATGGATCTGTTGCGCACCTTCCCGGTCCGCGTCGAGGTGCTCGGCTGGGACGAGGCGTTCCTGGCCGCCGACACCGACGATCCGGAGAAATTGGCGCACGAGATCCGCGCCGCCATCGCCGGACTGGACCTGACCTGCGCTATCGGCATCGGCGACAACAAGCTCCGGGCCAAGCTCGCGACGGGCTTCGCCAAGTCGGTGGGCAAAGGGGGATCCGACGCGGTGCCCGAACACACCGGCGCCGGACTCTTCCGGCTCACCGCGGGCAACTGGACCGAGCTGATGGCCCACCGCCCGACCAGCGCCCTGTGGGGCGTCGGTGCGCGCATCGCGAAACGGATGGCGGACCTGGGGCTCGAGACGGTCGCGGACCTGGCCGCCGCCGACCGCACGGTGCTCGCCGCCGAGTTCGGGCCCAACACCGGGCCGTATCTGAAGGCGCTCGGCCACGGGCTCGGCGACACCGATGTGGTGACCGAGCCGCGAATACCGGTGGGCCGCAGCAAATCCGAGACCTTCCCCCACGATCTCACCGACCGCGACGAGATAGCGGGGCAGGTGGCGCGCCTGGCCGCCGAGGTCGCCGAGGAGATGGCCGCGGCGGGACGCATCACCCAGCGCGTCGGGGTGACGGTGCGCAGCAGCACATTCTTCACGCGCACCAAACAGCGCAAGCTTCCGGCTCCCACCACCGATGTCGACGAGATCGTGCAGGCCGCCGGCGAGGTGCTGGCCCGGTTCGAACTCGACCGACCGGTCCGGCTGCTGGGCGTCCGCCTCGAGCTGGTGCCGCAGTGAGCGCGCGAGCAAACGTTTCGAATCGGCATCGTGCGGCAAGATCAGACAGCAGGAAATCCCACGGAAGGCAGCGCATGACCGAGTACCAGACCCTGCGGTTCGAGCAGAGCGGCAGTATCGCCAGGATCACCTTGAACAAGCCGGAGGCGGCCAACGGCATCGACGACGTCCTGGGCCGGGAGCTCGCGCAACTGGCGGGCCGGTGCGCCGACGATCCGTCGCTGAAGGTGGTCACGCTGACCGGCGCGGGCAAATTCTTCTCCGCAGGCGGCGATCTCAAGGCCATGGCGGCCCAGGGATCGGGCGCCGGGAGCTACGTCAAACATCTGGCCGAGGATCTGCACGAGGCGATCTCGTCCTTCGCCCGGATGGACGCGCTGCTGATCACCGCGGTGAACGGCACCGCGGCCGGTGCCGGATTCAGCCTCGCCATCGCCGGGGATCTGGTGATCGCGGGGGAATCCGCGTCGTTCACCATGGCCTACACGCGGGCGGGCCTGAGCCCGGACGGCGGCGCGTCCTACTACCTCCCGCGCCTGATCGGCCTGCGCCGCACCCAGGACCTGATGCTCACCAACCGCGCGCTGTCCGCCGGTGAGGCCCTGGACTGGGGGCTGGTGCACCGGGTGGTGCCCGATGCCGAGCTCACCTCGGTCGTCGACGAACTGGCCGACCGGTTCGCCGCCGGGCCCAAGCACGCCAACGCCAATGTGAAGAAGCTGCTGCTGGTCAGCTCCAGCCACAATCTCGAGGAGCAGCTCGCCCGCGAGGCGGCCTTCATCTCGGCCTGCGCCGACTCCGCCGACGGCCAGGAGGGCATCGCCGCCTTCCTGGGCAAGCGCACGCCGACCTTCGACTGACCTCGGAGCGATCGGCACTACCGTGGGTGGCCATGAACGTCGCCCCGGTTGCCGCCCCGGCGCGTGGTGCGGCGCGATTGCCCGCACCCCTGGTGGTCGCGGTATGCCTCGTCGCGGTGCAGCTGGGGGTCCGGGGCTGGGCGGCGGGGAGCGGATACTTCTACTGGGACGACCTGATCCTGGTCGGTAGGGCGGGGACGTATCCGCTGCTGTCGTCGGATCTGTTGTCGTACAACCACGATGGGCATTTCATGCCCTTGGCCTTCGTCGTGGCCTGGGTCGTGACGAAGGCGGCGCCGCTGGTGTGGGCCGGGCCGGTTGCCTCGATGCTGGTGCTGCAGCTCGCGGCCTCGCTGGCCGTGCTGCGGATGCTCCTCGTGCTGGATTCCACTGCGGCCGTGGGCGTTTCGGTACGGCGCACCCGTTGGTTGATCCTGCTGCCGTTGGTCTTCTACCTGTTCTGTCCGTTGACGCTGCCGTCGTTCGCCTGGTGGGCCTCGGCGCTGAACGCGCTGCCGCTGCAGATCGCGCTGGCCTGGGTGACCGGTGACGCGGTGCTGCTGGTTCGCACCGGCCGCCGCAGGTACGCGATATCCGGAATCGCCGTTCTCACAGTGTCTTTGCTGTTCTTCGAGAAGTCGGTCGTGGTTCCGTTCGTGGCCTTCGCCGTGGCGGCGCTGGCCGGTCATATCGACGGCCGGGGCGGCGTCGTGCGCGCCGTGGCCCGGCGCGGCGCGGTGCTGTGGGCGGGTTCGGCGGCGGTGCTGCTGTGCTGGCTGGCCGTCTATCTCACCGTGCTCGACACCTCCGGCGTCCACAGCAACCTCGGCGGCCTGCGCAACCTGCTGCACAGCGCCACGTCGCTGGGCATCGTCCCGGCGCTGCTGGGCGGGCCCTGGGCGTGGGCGCGGTGGCTGCCGTCGACACCGTGGGCGGTGCCGCCCGGCTGGGCCGTCGGCGTGGCATGGCTGGCCGTGGGCGCACTGGCGGTGCTGACCATCCGGACCCGTGCGCGGGTGGTGCCGGTGTGGATCCTGGTGGCGGCCTACGTGATCGCCGCCCAACTGCCGGTGGCACTGATCCGGGGCGGGCCGAACACCGCGGCCGAACTCATGCAGTCCCTGCGCTACCTGGCCGACGTCGCGGTGGTCCTGACGGCCGCGGCCGCACTCCTGCTGCGATCGCAGCCGCGGACGAGCGCCCCGGGCCGGGTTCGCGCGCGTGTGGGGTCGAGCGTCCCGGGCGTGGTGGTTGGGCTGGTGGTGTTGTTCGTCGTCAGCAGTCTCTGGTCGACGGGTGCGTATGTGCGGTCCTGGTCGGTCAGTCCGACTCGGACGTACCTGACGAATGTGACGGCCGCGCTCGCCGCGGACCACACTCCCCTGCTCGATCAGGAGGTGCCCTGGGGTGTGCTGAGCCCGCTGGCGTATCCGCAGAATCTGAGCAGCCGGGTGCTGTCGTCGGTCGCACCGGACGCGTTCGCCGATTCGACGCCGCGGCTGCGGATGATCACCGACACCGGCGAGGTCGTGCCCGCGCAGGTGTGGTGGAACCGCGGTATCCGGCCCGGTCCCGAACCGGGTTGCGGCCATCGCGTCACCGGCGAGGCGGCGGTCGAACTCCCGCTCGACGGACCCATGCTCGACAACGGCTGGACGGCCCAGCTCAACTACTTCGCCGACCGGGACGGCCGCATCGTGGTCGGACTCGAGCACGGCCGCGCCGTCACCGCCCCGGTGCGAGCGGGGTTGCACACGGTATTCGTGCGCGTGGTGGGCAGCGGTTCGGTACTCCGAATCGCTTCCCGCACACCGGGATTGGATCTGTGCATCGGAGCCGGTCCGGTAGGGGTCGCCTCCTACGATCGCTGACCCGCCCGCGGATCCGCGCTCGGCACGCGCACCGCACCTATGCTCGGACCCATGCAGTTCTGGGCGATGGTGGCACACGAGACGGACAGCGGCGTGGTGCTGGCGCGCGAGGAGGTCGGCGACGACTTCCTCGGTGCGGGCACGGTGACGATCAAGGTGCACTTCTCCAGTGCCAATTTCAAGGACGGGCTGGCGATCACGCCGGGCGGCGGGGTGGTGCGTAACTACCCGATCATCCCGGGCATCGATCTGACCGGCGAGGTGGTGAGCTCCGAGGACCCCGGATTCGCGCCCGGCGACCTGGTGGTCGCGCACGGCTACGACATCGGCGTCGCGCACAACGGCGGCTTCGCCGAATACGCCCGCGTCCCGGCGGAGTGGGTGGTGCGGCTCGACGGCCTCGGCACGCGCGAGGCCGCGGCCCTCGGCACCGCCGGATTCACCGCGGCGATGAGCGTGCAGGCGCTGTTGGAGCGCGGTCTGACCCCGGCGTCCGGCCCGGTGCTGGTGACCGGGGCGACCGGCGGGGTCGGCCCCGGCGCGGGGGGCATTCTGGCCGGGGGCGGGGCCCGGGGGGGCGCCGGGGGCCCGGGGCACGGCGGTATTCACGGGGGTTTTGTGGGGGCTGGGGGTTTTGGCGGGGGTTTTGCCCCGGGCGCCGGGCCGGGTGGTGGTGACGGGGGCGACGGGGGGGGTCGGCACCGTCGCGGTGGACATTCTGGCCGGTCTCGGATTCGAGGTGGTCGCCTCGACCGGCAAGACCGACGCGGGCGACCGGCTGGCCGCGCTCGGCGCGAAATCGGTGATCGGTCGGCTGCCCGAGGATCCGGAGGCCGGGCTTCGCCCCTTGGACAAGGCCCGGTGGGCGGGTGCGGTCGACAGCGTCGGCGGCAAATCCCTTGCCTACGTGCTGAGTTCGATCCGATACGGCGGTGCGGCGGCGGTGAGCGGCCTGACCGGCGGTACCGCGCTGCCCACCACCGTGATGCCCTTCATCCTGCGCGGCGTCGCGCTGCTGGGGATCGACTCGGCCCACTTCGCGATCGACAAGCGCCGGGAGCTGTGGGCGCGCCTGGGCAAAGATCTAAAGCCGCAACACCTTTCGGACTACGAGAACTACGCCCCGGTCACCGAGGCCGAACAGGTGCTGTCCGCGATCCGGGCCGGGCACCATTCCGGCCGGACGGTGCTGGGCGTCGCCGGAGAGTTCTGAACTGTTTTGGACTGAAGTATCCAAAAAGTGTTACGGTGGGCGCATGGCACGACCCAAGCAGTTCGACGAGGAGCGGGCGGTGGGCGCGGCGCTGCAGGCATTCTGGACCGCCGGCTACGACGGCACGTCCACGCAGGACCTCTGCGCGGCCACCGGCCTGGGGCGAAGCAGTATCTATAACACCTTCACCAGCAAGCACGATCTCTTCGAGCGGGCACTGCGGCGATACATGGCCGAGAAGAACGCCCGCATGTTCGAACTGCTCGACGGGGAGGGCTCGGTCAAGGACAAGATCCGGGCACTGCTGTGGCTGAGTGTGGATGCGCCCGCGGATGATCCGCTGGGCTGCCTGGTCGTGAACGCCACGGTCGAGCTGGGTCAGCGAGATCCGGCCATCGACCGCATGCTGCGTGCCGACGAGGACGAGCGATCGGCCGCGCTGCGCGCGGTGATCGCCACCGGCCAGCGCACCGGTGAGATCGACAAATCCAGGGACGCGGACGATCTCGCGCATTTCGTGATCGCCACGATCGGCGGCATGCGCGTGGCCGCCCGCGGGGGTGCCACGCGAAAGACGTTGGAGGGCATCGCGAATGTCGCGCTGACCTGCCTGTGAGGCACCGCGCTCAGAGGCATCCATCGGCTTGATGCCGCGTCAATTTTGTACTGAATGATCTAAAAAATACGACCTTGTCGCGTTCCAATTATGGACCGAGCGATCCAAAACAGGAAGGAACTCCATGCCCGCCGCCGTCTACATTCTGGGCCTGGCGATCTTCGCCCAGGGCACCTCGGAGCTGATGCTCTCGGGGCTGCTCACCGAGCTGTCCGGCAGCTTGGGAATTTCGGTGCCCCAGGCCGGTTGGCTGATCTCGGCCTTCGCGATCGGGATGCTGCTGGGCGCGCCGATCCTGGCCGTCGTCACCGCGCGCTGGTCCCGGCGCACCGCGCTGGTGTCCTTCATCGCGGTATTCATCGCCGCGCACGTGGTGGCCGCGCTGACCTCGGATTATCGCGTGCTGCTCGCCACCCGGGTGGTGTCGGCGTTCGTCTACGCCGGGTGCTGGGCGGTGGCCTCGCTGACCGCCGTCGGGCTGGTCCGCGAGAACGAGCGGGGCAGGGCGATGAGCATCGTCGCCGGCGGGTTCGCCGTCGCCAATATCGCCGGGCTGCCCGCCGGGACGTTCATCGGCCAGCATCTGGGCTGGCGGGCCGCCTTCTGGGCGGTCGCGGTGCTGTCGGCGGTGGCGATGCTCTGCGTGCTGGCCGTGATCCCGAATTCGCGGTCCACCGAGGCGCCCCGGGTGCGCCGCGAGCTGCGGGGCCTGGCCACCAGGCCGGTCGGACTGCTGTACGGAACCACCATCCTGGCCACCTCCGCGCAGATGGCGGCCTTCGCATACCTGGGCGCGCTGGTGACCGAGGAGACGGGGCTGGCCGACGGCTGGGTTCCGGTGGTGCTGCTCGTGTATGGACTCGGTGCGGTCGGTGGCATCATCGTCGGCGGGCGGACCGCCGACTCCTACCCGATGCGGACCCTGGTCGTGGGAGTGTCCGCACTCACCGTCACCCTGATCCTGCTGGCCGCCACGGCGCGGTACGCGATTCCCGTTGTGGTGCTGGCCTTCCTGCTGGGCGCGTTCGCGCTCGCCATCAACCCGCTGCTCAACAGCCGGGTCTTCGCGCTGGCGCCGACCGCGCCCACCCTCGGCGCCGCGAGCAACACCGTGGCCTTCAACGTCGGCATCACCGTGGGCCCGTGGGTGGGAGGTCTCGCGATCGGTGCGGGCCTGGGCTATCCGTCCGTGGCGTGGATCGGCGCGGTGCTGGGCGTGGCGGCGCTGGGGGTCGTCGGGTGGACCCGGGCGCTGGAACGCCGCGGTACCCCGGCCGCGGCCCCGGCGGCGCCGCGGCTGGCCGAGGTCGATGCCTGAGCCCCAGAACGTAAGTAGCACAAGGTAATACGAGAAGGAGCAGCAACCATGAGTGACACCCGTACCATCGCCGAGACGTTCTTCCGCCGGGCGCGCGCAGGCGAATTCGACCTGATCGCGGAGATGTTCGCCGACGAGGTCGACTGGAACGTCCCCGGGGCGGCGCAGGTGCCCTGGATCGGTCGCCGCCACACGAAGGCCGAGGCCGCGGAGTTCTTCCGCCAACTGCCGACCTACCTGCAGGCGGAGGAACTGTCGGTGGAACATCTCGTCGTCGACGGGGAACAGGCCGTCGGACTGGGGAATATGCGCCACCGGGTGAGGTCCACCGGCGAGCTGTTCGCGTCCCCGTTCGCCTTCCACCTCACCGTCGAGAACGGCCGCATCACCCGCTACATCGCCTACGAGGACAGCTTCGCCCTCGCCCGCGCCTACGGCGTGATCGCCACGGCCTGACCGATCGCGCTAGCCGCCTACCGCGGTCTGCTGGAAGGCGGCCAGCGCCTCGTCGATGGGATGGGGTTGCGGCTGGCCCGAATCGGAGAGACTGTGCCAGCGCTGCAGGTTCACCGCGAACGACAACTGCCGCTCGCCGTCGGCGCGGATCATCGACACCGCACCGCTACCCCACGCCGAGCCGTCGTGACCCCACCACGTGCCGTGACCGGGGACCTCCCAGCGGTGCAGGCCGAGGCCGTAATCGATGATCTTGCCCTCGAAGGAGACGACCGGGACGGTGCGTTGCATCTCCGTCAGCGACGAGCGGCCGACGATCTCGCCCGCGAGCAGCAGGCCGAAGAAGCGGTTGAGATCCCCGACGGTCGAGATCAGCGACGCCGCCGGGCTCACCCAGGACATGTCGTACACGCTGTAGTCGCGCGGCGGATCGATCATGCCGAACCACGCCTCGTAGTGCAGCGAGTGCGGCCCGTCGATGTGCGGCCCGGTCGGCAACTCGGTGTCCCGGAGCCCGGCGCGCTCGATGACGTTCCTCGTGATCCACTTCTCCGCCGAGGTGCCGGTCACCTGCTCCAGGAGTTGACCGAGCAGCAGGTAATTGGTGTTGCAGTACACCCCCGGTGTTCCGCCCGGCGTCCCGACGGCGGGTGCCGCGACCCCCATGCCGATCAGCTCGACCGGGTGGAATTGCGCGAACCTGTTGTCGTCCAGGCTTTTCGGCGTCGTCTTCGCCGGGGCGGGGAATCCCGTGAACGACGGGTAGGCGTGCGGGATGTATTCGGCGAGGCCGCTGGTGTGGTTGATCAGCATCCGGACCGTGATCCCGGCACCGCGTTGGCCGGGGACCAGCCGCGGCAGGTAGTGGCCGATCGGGGTGTCCAGGCCGACCTCACCGCCCTCGACCAGTTGCAGCACGGCGGCGGCGGTGAAGGACTTGGTGATGCTGCCGACGCGGTGCCGCATATCCGGTGTGACGGGGCGGCCGGTGTCGACGTCGGCGACTCCGGCGGCGCCGCGCCAGATCTCGTCGCCGTCGCGCACCTCGGCGAAGACTCCCGGCATGCCCGCACGGTGGACATCGGTGAGGGCGGTCTGTAGCGCGGCGGTATCCAGGGGTGTGGTCACGACGGGTGTCCTCTCGTGGTCGATCGGTGTCCGGGCCGCCGTATCGGCCGCGCCCGAGGTGACCACCACTATCGGCCGACGAGCCCCGATTGATATTGGAAAAATGTTCCCCAGGCCCGGTAGCGGTCCTGGGCGATCGCGGGCAGGTAATTCGACGTCAGCGCCCCCGGCGTATGGTCCGCGAAGATCGATACATCCCGGCACAGATGAGCCTGATCGGTGTACCCACAGGTCGCCGCGACGTCGGCGGCCGGTCGGCCCGCCAGCAGGCCGTCGACCGCGTAGCGGAAGCGGACCAGCATCGCCGCCCGCTTGGGTGTCAGGCCGATCTGCGATTCGAACCTGGCCCACAGCCGTTTTCGGCTCCACCCGGAGGATTCGGCGAGTTCGCCGACCCGCACCCGGCCGTGCGAGGCGAGGATGCGATGCCACCCGGCGATCACCTCCGGGTCCGGCGACCGCATCGGCCTGATCTGCTGTGCAAGAAACGATTTCGTCAGCGCGAAGCGACCCTCCCAGGTCGCGGCGTCCGCCAACTGCGCGCGCAGCCGTCGCGCCCGCGGCCCCCACAGCTCCTCCATCCCGACGGCCCCCCGCCCCAACTCGGCCGGGGGAACCCCCAGCAGCGAATACGCCTGTATCGGCGACAGGCGCACCTCGATGCACTCGGCCCGCTCGCTGCGAATGCGCATGGGCTCGGCGGGCAGCCCGACGACGAACCCACCGAGCGTCCGCCGACCATCGGCGTCGTCGACGGTCAGCCCCCGGTCCCCGAATTCGATCACCAGCGTGACCGCGGGTGCCCCCGCCACCCGCAGGTCCAGCCCCCCACCGTCGCGATACCCGATCATCGCGGCACCCACCGGCGCCGCGGCGCCGTCCCGCTCGACAACGCACTCGCGGCCGGAGTCGATCGTTCCCACCCGTCCAGATTACGGAAGCGGTGCGGCGGCCACAGGAAACCGCCTCGCCCCGCTCACGCGGCGACCGGGGCGTCGCTGTCGTCGGCGAATTGCGTGCGGTACAGCTCCGAGTAGCGGCCGCCGGCGGCGAGCAGCTGGCCGTGTGCCCCGCGTTCGATGATGCGTCCCTCCTCGAGCACCAGGATCTGGTCGGCGTTGCGGATGGTGGACAGGCGGTGGGCGATGACCAGGGCCGTCCGGCCCTCGAGGGCCGCGGTGAGGGCCTCCTGCACGGCCGCCTCGGAGGTGGAGTCCAGTGAGGCGGTGGCCTCGTCGAGGATCACCACGCGCGGCTGCTTGAGCAGCAGGCGGGCGATCGTCAGGCGCTGGCGCTCACCGCCGGAGAGCCGGTAACCGCGCTCGCCGACCACCGTGTCCAGCCCGTCCGGCATCGACTCCACCAGATCGAGTAGGCGGGCGCGGCCCAGCGCGTCCCACAGCTCGGCCTCGGACGCCTCGGGCCGCGCCAGCAGCAGATTGCCGCGAATGGTGTCGTGGAACTATCGGTTTTTTGGGGCGAACTCACCCCCGTTTTCCAGACAGAACCATGCTCTAACAGCCGCAGGGGGTGGGGCCGGTGGTAGAGCCGTTGCTGCCCCCCGTAGTTCCTCCGGTCCATGATCACCAGGGCGTTTCCGGCAAGCCCGGTCGTAGCCTCGCCGTTGACCTGGCGCGCCGAATGCCGGTGATCGAGATCCGCGAGCGGATCGTGCGGGCGCACTACGCCCTCCGGCCGGTAGACCTCAGAGGGCGTGTTACCGATCGGAATCTGGCTGCCTGCCTGGGCTGGGAGCCAGGACAGCGGCTGGCATGGCATCTCGAGGACGACATGGTCATCTTGTCGCCGGGCCGCCGCGGCCAGGCACTCGTCACCAGCCGTGGGTACCTGCGCCTGCCCGCCCGGCTCCGCCAAGCCACCTCGACGCACGTCGGGGACCGCATGCTGTTCGTAGTGCGTACGGGCGCAGACTATTTGATCGCGATGCCGCCGCGGGTGGTCGATGAGATGGTGACAGCCCGTCTGGCGGGTGTCGCAGAAGCAGGTGCGTTGTGACCGATGCAGCACTCGGAGACAGGAACCTTGCGGCTGTCGCTGCACTTCTCGACAAGTTCGGTGTAGCCGCTGACGATCTTCTCGCTCTGTCTGGTGCACGCCGGACGGTTCCCACGTTCGGTGAGTACATCCCGGTTGTCATCGCGGCGATGCCCGCAAATAGGACCCGGGAATCCTTCGGTGCCTATTGGCGCCGACTGCTCGCCCAACCGGGCTGGAGTGACAAGCGGCTCGACGAGGCTACGGCTACCGAACTCAAAGGGCTCATCGAGTCGTTGAAGGCTACGCGGCAGGTACGCCGTAACGACCGCGGCGGTTGGGGAACGGCATATAACGCGACGGCAGCGATACGACACTTGTACCGGCAGGCCCAGAATGACGGCCTGATCGATGCGGGGCGGAACCCGGCACGTCACCTTCCGGTCCCAGCGAAGATGCCGTCGAGCAGGCTGGCCATCCCTGACGAGATTCTGGTTCAAATCAACAGATTCGCCGCGATCAGCGGTAACGATCCAGAACTCGACACCCTCATCCTCCGGCTACACACCGAAACAGCGTGTCGCCAAATCGGTGCGCTGCGCCTCCGCCCGCAGGACCTCGATCCGGCCCAGTCACTCGTCTTGTTGCGAGAAAAGCGATGGGTCGAGCGATGGCAACCGGTCTCACCGACACTGATGGCCGCATTGCTGAAACACCAGCAAGACGGAGGCGCCGCACCTTCCGAACCGCTGCTCCGTTATCGAGACGGGCGGCCGCTCACCCGCGAGCGCTACAACTACCTGTGGGAACGATTGCGCAAATACGTGCCCGTCGTCGACGGCCGCGGCATCACCATCCACTGGATCCGCCACACCACCGTCACATGGGTCGAGCGAAACTTCGGCAAGGCGGTCGCCAGGGCGTTCGCGGGCCACGGCGTCGGATCCGTTACCGACATCTACACCGAAGCAACGATTCATGAGGTAGCGGCTGCACTCGCGGCGCTCACCGGCGAACCACATCCCCTCGCAGGAAGTCTCGGCCTGCAGTTTCCACCGTTGGCAGCCGGCACCTCATGTCATCCAGGAGCAGCACGATGACGAGGAACAGTCCAGACATCGGGATGCCCAACGGTCCGGCACCGCACAGCCCGGTACCGGTCGACTCCAACGCCGGGGCGACGGCGGAGACCGCACCGAATCGACGGATTCAGCGTCTGCGCGAATCCGACCGACCGCAGCTGGGGAACGGTGAGCGCGACGACAGCCTGTCTGACCGAATCGAGAAAGCACGTGCTCGGGTAGCGAAGCAGTACGACCCGGCGCTGTACGAGGAGATGTCGGAAGGCGAAATCGACGAGGAACGCCACCTCCACAAGAGCATGCGCACGAAACGGCGGAGGATGCGCAAGCGCGTCTTCGTTCGGCAACTCGCAGCGGAGTTCCGTCGTGTCAAAGCCACCGAGCGTGCCCGGCGTCGCGAGGAGCGCGAAAAGCGCTGGCATGAGGAGGCGTTATCCGCCCGGCGGCGCGTGACCGACCCGAATGCCAAGGTCGGCACGCTTCATCGTCGAGCGACGGTGATGTCACGGAACCTTGGCGTGGTCATCGTCGGCGCGCTGTTGTGGTCTGCGGTCAACGTGGGCCGAAATCTTGTCCCCGACGGCAGTGGGCCGAGCGGACCGACCTGGTGGGCCCTGTGGGGCTTGAGTTTCGGCATCGAGTTCGTGGTCTCGATCCCCATCTTCGAGATCATGACGCTGGCCTCCACCGCAGCCCGACACGGGCAGAAGGTGGACCGCTCCAAGGTCCTCTTGTTCGAGGGTGCCTTGCTCCTCCTCACAGTGTCGCTCAATGCCGGTCCTCACCTGGCGGACGATGATCTCGGTCGCGCGGCCCAGTACAGCGTGGCACCGGTCATGATCGTCGTCTGCCTGTGGCTGCACGCCTGGCTCTCCAATCGATATGCAGACCTGATCGACAGCGTCATGCCGGAGTCGACTAGCGCCGACCCCGATAGCCCTTCGGGCACAAGCGAATCTGCCAGTCCGGGCGCCGCGCACGAGGATGACGCAAAGCCTCTACTCCAGGGCCTTGCCCCGGAGTTGGCGACTGCCACCACCGTCCAACCAGCTCCACGGATCGCAGGCGAAATGCCCGGTGACCCGGAACCTGATCCGCAGCGCGATGAGTTCGGTCCCACCGCAAGCGATTTGCCGACAACGGCACTGGATCAGTGCGAGCGGATCGCATATCAACTCGTAGTGCGCAAGGAGAGCAGGCTCAACGAGGACCACCTGGTAGCGGTGCTCCGAATGGCTCAGAGCGGCGCCAACGCCCACGCCATCGCCACCCAAATGACCGCAACCACGGGAACCAGATTTGCCAGATCCACGATCGACCGCGCGATCGACCGGGCGCGGCAGTTCGGCCTGCGCACCAACAACGTCGACCAGGAGGTGACTGCCCACAGCGCATGATGCCAACGCTCGCCGGGCCACGACGTAGCTCAACTACTAGCAATCACGGTCCGGCGACACCGTTGGCCTAACCGAAAACCCCAACAAAAGAACAAAGCCCCCAGCTGCAACTGGGGGCGCACAACCCCGAAGGGCTGCAGCTTGCTAAGCACGTCCGAGGGTAGCTCACGCCTGCACCCGGCCGCAACAACGGCCGGAATCGGCGGCACCTCGCCGTACCCGCCGAGCCTTGAGCTACCCCAACTCCACGAATTACTCTCCGCCGCAATCGATCACCGATACACCCAGACCCAGGCCCAGCAGATCTGGCGGCTGGCCGCCCTGCTGGCCGCGCGGGGTTCGATGCGTCTATGGGATCCCGCGCTGGGGGCGTACCGCGAACGCGCACAACGACTTACACGCCGTCTGCCCACTCTGCCGGCCGCGGTCCCGTTGTACGTCCGCGGAAAGACACGCATCCTGGCCCTAGATTTCGACGCTCGCCAGAGCAGCGCTCAAGAGGTCGCCGACGACGTGTGTCGGTGCCTGAACTGGATCGGCCAATGTGGCGGCCGCGCAATCGTAGACCGCAGCACCAGCGGTGGATGCCACGTGCTGGTACCCCTGCCGATCGGCACCGCGCTCGGCCGCAGCCAGATCGAACCGATCCTCCGACAATTGGCGGCACGGCTCAACACCCTCGACATCACGCCGATGCTCAATCCGTCGACCGGATGCATCACCCCACCGGGAACCCGCACCCGCGAAGGCGGATTCCGCACACTCATCGGCGCCCTCGACGATGCCGTTGACACCCTCACCGTCCGCTCAGCCCCCGGATTCCTTGCCCGACTCACCGAACTTCTCGGCGGCACCCACACCCGATCCGGCAAAACCAAGGGCAATGGCAGCCTGCGCGCGGCGTGCACACCACAGCCAATCGCATCGCGCGCGCCGAGCACACCGGCTGCCGATAATCCCCAACTCTGGGAAGGCGTCGGCGAGCACGCGCGATTGCGCGCACAGTTCCGCCGCCACACGCCCATCCCGCGCGCTGTGCGCGCGTTCGCCATCGACGGCATCGGCGCACGGGATGGCCGCTGGCGCACACGCACCGGGCGCCAGGACCGCTCCGCCGCAAGACAATCGGTCCTCGCAGCCGCAGTACTGCGCGGCTACGCACTCGCCGACGTCCGCGCCCAACTGCCCGCCTCCGGCGGCGACTGGGCAGGGTTCTGGGCCTCCTACGACCGGTACGGGCGAGGCGCCGCCGACGCGTTACGCCGCGACTGGGTCAAAGCTTGCGACTGGGCGGCACGCACCGCCCCCGAATTCCTACCGCCCGCGCACAAGCAAAAAGATCACACAGGGGGGTGGAGGGGGGATCCGTACCGCGCACGACGACAAACCGAATGGCTTGCCGCAGCAACGCTATGGCTGGACGCGCAATGGCCGGGCTCGCCGAGGCGGGGCACCATCCTCGCGCTCCTACAAGGCCTCGCCCATGCTTCCGTCGTCGCCGGCACCGTGGTGCACCGAGTTCCGATGGTTGAGATAGGCGGTCGGTCGTTGTCGATCATGGCCTGTCTCCCCGAAACCACAGTCTGGGAAGCACTGCGGGATCTGCGGGATCGGCCAGGTTCGCCGATCTTGCGAACCCGCCGCGGCGCCGGAATGCTGGCCGACCAGTACGCACTGGTCACCCCGAACATCAACGGGCGCCGGGTGCGGCCGGACGCGATCCATATCGATCGAGTTCGGGTCGAACCGGTCCACGAGGCATGGAGCGTCCTCGGTCTCCACTGCCGCAGGCTTTACGAGCTCGTCGCCCACCACCAGCTCGGCACTCCTGCCGATGCGATCGCGGCCGCCAAAATGAGTCGCAGCGCCGGATACTCCGCCCTAGCGACCCTCACCACCGCAGGCCTGCTGGTCCACCAGCACGGCACGATCACCGCCGGGCCGGTGCACCTCGACAGCATTGCCGTCGCCCACGGACTACCGCAGGAGCGCCGCGAACGAATCGCACGTCACCGAGACCAGCGCACGGCCTGGCACCAATGGCTCCACAATCGCTTCAGCCTCCACGCCGACACTCCGGCCCGAAGGCCTGTTCCCGTCACACATGCTGACCCTGCCAGTGCGCGCAACGTGAAGGTGGAGGCAGCGAAACCGTGCACATCTGGTCGAGCCCCCACGTGCAGCTCTCATACGGACGCCATTCCAACCCGAAACACGCAGATTGATGCCCACCCGCGGCCTGCTCCCGTATGAGCCTGCCCACCGGCCAACGGCACAGCAGGTGAATCGCCCACGTTGCGCTCACCGCATTCAGTCCCCGCGATCATTCGTGCACGTCGCGCGCAGAGTGCGCGATGGTGCTGGGCCGAGGTCCAACGACCACGCCATCAGCACCCATCTGCCCTTTCGCCTTGGGCGAATCGAGACCGGCCAAGGTGTGACTTGCTCTCAACCATTGTTGAGGTCTTAGTGTCGGTGCCCTCGGGTTCAATAGCCCGACGACGAAGGAGCGAGCAGATGAGTATCGAGTCGGAGGCGTGGAGTCAGCTCTACCGGCAGGCCCATGCGCCGCAGGAACGGCGCGCGCTCAGCCGCGCCACGGCTCGGCGCATCCTGCGGTTCGCGCGGCCGCACCGCCCGCAATTGGTCGGATTCCTGATCTTCAGCATCGCCTCAGCGCTGTTAGTAGTGGCCAATCCGGTGCTGGCCGGCCAGGTGGTCAACAAGATCGTCGGTCACGCGGCGCCGAGTTCTGTCGTGCTACTGGCACTGGTCATCGGCGTCGTCGCGGTAGCCGATGCAGCACTCGGCATCGTGATCCGGTGGCTGTCCTCACGCATCGGTGAGGGCCTCATCCTGGACCTGCGCACGGCCGTATTCGACCACGTACAGAAGATGCCGATCGCCTTCTTCAACCGCACCCGCACAGGCGCGCTCGTCAGCCGACTCAACAGCGATGTGATCGGTGCGCAGCGCGCATTCAGCACCACGCTGTCCGGCGTCGTCACCAACCTCGTCACGTTGCTGCTGACGCTCGTCGTCATGGTGCAGCTGTCCTGGCAGATCACCGTGCTGGCACTGCTTATGCTGCCGCTGTTCATGATCCCGGCACGGCGGATGGGCACTCGGGTCGCGAGCATCCAGCGCGAGGCAGCACAACTGAACGCCGCGATGAGCACCCAGATGACCGAGCGGTTCTCCGCTCCCGGCGCCACCCTGGTCAAGTTGTTCGGGCGGCCGCAGCAGGAATCGAGCGAATTCGCCCTGCGTGCAAGCCGAGTACGTGACATCGGAGTCCGCACGGCGATGCTCCAGACCGTGTTCGTCACCGCCCTGACACTGGTTTCCGCGCTGGCGGTGGCGCTGGTGTACGGCCTCGGCGGGTGGTACGCGCTGCGCGGGCAACTCGATGCCGGTGCGGTGGTGTCGCTGTCGCTGCTGCTAACCCGCTTGTACACTCCGCTGACTGCGCTGGCGACCGCCCGGGTCGACATCATGTCGGCACTGGTCAGCTTCGAGCGCGTCTTCGAAATCCTGGACATCAAACCGCTCATCGAGGATGCAGCCGATGCCACCCAGGTACCAACCGGCCCGGTCGCAGTGGAGTTCGACTCGGTGCGCTTCGGCTACCCAGCGGCGGACAAGGTGTCGCTCGCGTCGCTCGAGGATGTCGCAACGCTCGATACCCGCGGCGGTGAGGAAGTGCTGCACGGGATTTCGCTACGCGCCGAACCCGGCCAGATGGTCGCACTCGTAGGCTCCTCCGGTGCGGGCAAATCTACGATTGCCCAGTTGGTTTCGCGCCTCTACAACGTGGATTCTGGTGCCGTCCGGCTCAACGGAGTGGATGTGCGTGGGCTCACCGCCCGGTCGATTCAGGAGACGATCGGTCTAGTCACCCAGGACGGGCACCTTTTTCATGACACCATTCGTTCCAACCTCCAGCTGGCCCGGCCGGACGCCAGCGACGCAGAAATCTGGGATGCGTTGCGGCGCGCCCGGTTACGTGATTTGGTCACCTCCATGCCGGACGGGCTGGACACGGTGGTCGGCGAGCGCGGTTACCGGCTCTCCGGCGGTGAGCGCCAGCGCCTGACGATCGCCCGCCTGCTGCTCAAGCAGCCGCGCGTGGTGATCCTCGACGAGGCCACCGCCTCGCTGGACTCCACCTCCGAGGCCGCAGTGCAAGAGGCGCTGGCCGAGGCACTTGAAGGCAGAACGTCGCTGGTCATCGCACACCGCCTGTCCACGATCCGCAGCGCTGACCAAATCCTCGTTCTCGAGGCCGGCGAGATCATCGAACGCGGCACCCACGCCGAACTGCTCGCCCTCGGCGGCCGTTATGCCGAGTTGTACCGTACTCAGTTCGCCGACGATAGCGGTGCAATCGCGGCATAGTACCCGGGAGGCGCGCAAGTTGGGATCTCCAGCCGCAATTGGCGAGGTTGCTGTCGTGCGGCATCCAACCGTCCTTCGGCGGAGCGCCTAGTTTGATCCGCGCCAACACACGCACCGTGATCGGACGTTGCTTAGGTACTGCCCCTCCACCTCGCCCCGATCATCTGAAAGTGTTGCGGGACAACAGGTGTGGACGGAACCGATCACGAACGATGTCGACGCTGGCGGCCCGGATCACCATAGCGCGTTCTGCGCTGACCGGGCCGCGGCGTTGCGGGAGCTACGCCGAGAGGGTTTGGTCAGGGTTAATTCCACAGGCGAGAAGCCCAGTGTGTCTCTACCGCCAGTTGGTTTGACCTGCAGAAAATCGGGCTCGGCAGGGTCTCGGAGAGCAACGACTTTTCCCGAATGACCTTCCGGCACGCCGACCGCGTGCGCGGTAAACCACACCTGCGGTGGTCGACCGTCCGCGATGTTCCTCGCGATCTGCCGAATATCGCTGTCGGACAACGGCTGAGGGCTCGTATGAGTGGATGACATCGTGCACTCCGTGAGGATCGACGGCGTATGAACTCCAGCATGCCGGACGGCACCGACAAACTCACAGCGCTCGCCACCTTGCGAGCGCGGCCGCGTTGTCCAAGGCCGGGCAGCAGTTCTGTCGCGAGCCATCGACGTGTCACCGCTGCGAATGATGATGGACCGCATGAGCATTCCTGACGAACTCGAGATGTCGGTGACTGGTGTTGCCCCGGATGTGGTGAAGGCGTTGCAGCGTGCGGCCGCCTTCGCTGCTGGGCAGGACCGCCGGTGGATCGGGATCGAGGATCTGCTGATGGCGGTGATCGCCACGTCGCCGTTGGAAATGTGGTGGCCCCGCGAGGGGCAGGGGATGCTCGACGGAGGCCGGATCGCCGACCCCGACATCGGCAATCACTACCTCAAGCTGACCTACCGGGAACTGACCCAGCTCGTCGCGGTCATGGTCCCACCGGCTCCCGACGGCGCGCCCGCGCCTAACGAGTCTCCAGAGGTTCGCTACACCGTCGCCGGCCCCAACGCCGACCAGATCACGGCCTGGATCGACGAACCCGACACCACAGCGACCCTGGCTGCTGCCCTGTACGGCGACGACATCAACGACCCTCGCACCCCGCCGCAACCACCGTATATGCAGGACACGGCGACAGCGTGGGTGCAACCGGCGCATCTGGACGAGGCGGCAGCGTACGTTTCGTCGCCCGACCGTCCGGCCGCGACGTGGCAGGTCGCCACCCGTGACAGCGTGCCCGGCGATGCGGTGAAGCACTTTCGTGCCGACAGCCCTGGAATCGTTGTGGACGAGGTGTATTCGGCGTCGCTGCTGGCGATGTTCGCCGGGAAGCTCGTCGAACTCGATGACGACACCAGCATCGCGGCGATCGTGTGGTCCGCCAAGACGGCCGGTATGGGGTACTGGCTCCCCAATGTCGCCGTCTATACCAGCGACAATGACCGGCACGACCGCCGGGAATGATCGTAATGCCAGACACGCCATGGGCCGTGCATGGCTACTCGACTCTGGCGTACGGGTGGTTAGGAACACGGGCATGACCATGTCACCGATCGTTGCCCTCGCGACACCGTTCCGGTCCGACGGTTCTATCGATTACGCGCCACTGGGGGAATACCTGGCGTTGCTCGACCACGCGGGCGTCACCAGCGTGCTGGTCAACGGCACCACCGGCGAATTCGCGAGCCTGACCATCCAGGAACGCCGCCAGATCACCGAGTTCTGCCGCAGCGCCTGGCCACACCGGCTGATCGTGCACGTCGGAGCCACAGCCGAACTTCTCGCATACACTCCTGTCCGGATACGCAACAGTGACGGTGCGGAGCTGACAACGTGCGTCGCGCAGTGGGCCGAGGACACTCAGCAGACAGTTCTCGAGGTGGTTGCGGATTCGCGGTGGGGCATCAAAGTGGTGAAATCCATTGGGACCCATTCGATGACGGCGGCGGGGCTCACTGCTACGCCAGTGCTTCCGGTCGCGCAAGGTAACCAGCCGGAATGTTTCGCACTGACCGCGGTCGTGAACTGCTGGGCGTCTTGGCGCGGAATGTCGACTATCCCAACAAGGTTCGCGTCGCCCGGTGTGCAGGCTGCCGAAACCCAAGGGTTGATGCGGTCGACGACCGGTCTATTGGTCGTGTTCCGATGTTGCGAAGTCGATGATCATGTCCTCGATGCTCATCCCTGCGGCGTAGGCGCGGGCTTTGAGTTGCTTGTAGGCATCTTGCGGGAAGCGGACGGTCACCGCGATCAGGATGCCTTCCGGTCCTTGTGCTGCCGGTGGCAGTTCGATCTCCGGTGCGTCGGTATCAAAGGTCAGGTTGTCGAGTAGCCGTTCGGGCCATTGCTCTCCGTAGGCGTCGAGCATGTCGGCATAGAACCGGTACATTCGCGCTTCGGCTGCAGGGTCTGCCATCCGGGGCGTCCCTCTCTTAAGAGGCCAAGCTTCTTATGGTTCGTGGCGTTCTGGAGCGTGGATGCGGCTATTCGTCGTCCAGGCAGACCGGTTGCTGCTGGGTGGGACGGCATTGTGCGATGAAGTCGAGCAGGATCCGCGTGTCGCGTTTGCTGAGGTTGACCGCGAACCGGTGGTCCACGCTGGCGTCGAGGCGCCCGCACAGTGCGGCGATGTGTTCTGGTGTGCCAGCAGGTTTTTCGTTGGTGTACCAAGGGCGGCTGTAGACGCTCCAGGTGGAGGGATCCTCGAGGTGGGTGGGTTCGACGCCCCAGCGACGCAACTCGGTGACGAGCGCTTGGGCGTCGTGGCGGCTCAGCGCTGGTGGGCGCCCGGCCTCGAGCCTGGCGACGATCTTCGACTGGACGTCGTCCCACGATGCGGCCGGGGCAAGTCCGTCCGGCTCGGTGGGTTTGCTGCGTGCCGGTCCGGATTCGATGGCCGGGGTGATGCGGGCGTGTTCGGGCACGGTGCCGGTGTCGAACACGATGGAGGTGGCGAGTTCGCAGAGGTCGGGGTCTGCTTTCCAGTCGGCGGTGACGGTCTCGATGGTCGGCTCACCGTCCGGGCCTGGGGTCCAGCGGATGCGCCATTCGTCGTGGCGCCAGCGGAACTCGGCCGTCGCGGCCACACCGTATCGGCCCGACAGCGTCGCGGCGAAGTGCTTGATCGCCGCGGCCCGGGATATCGGCAGGGCGGCGAACTTCCGCAGCGGAGAGACCTTGCCGGGCGCGACGGCCCGGACGGCGTCCCAGTCGACGTCGGGAATCTCGAGTAGCCCCTGCACGTCGGAGATCTTGTAGAGGGCGACATCCAGGGTGCGGCCCCGGAATTCTGTCTGTGTCCATCGGGTCGGCGTGATCCAGCCGGCAGCGACGCAGTACTCGAAGTCGCGGCGCCGGATGCCAAGGTGTGTCGCGGCCTCGTTCGGTCCGATGACACGCTGGCTGAGGACGTGTTCATCGAGGGCATCGTCGTCCAGCAGTGCGTCGATGTCGGCTTGCGCGTATCGGCCCGCCTTGCCGGGCATGATGCGGCGTTCGCGCAATACCTGGGTGAGTTCCTGCGATGTCCAGCCCAGCAGGCTCACCGCCTCATGCTGGGAGTAACTGTGGTCGAGCCACTGCTGGTGCTCAAGCGTGGTTCGCCGGATCGCGTCGCCGTGGTCGTCACAGAACGCGTCGATGTCTCGCACCGAGTACGTCGGTGATCCCTTCCACTGACTCACGGCCGTGAGGTGCCCTTGCCGGACCAGCAGCCGGAAGTCCTCCGCGGAGAACGGCACACCGAGACGGTCGGCTATCCGGTCGGCGCCTCGCCACGCGCCGATCGGGAACTCGGTGCCGACCTCCTCGAGGATCTGGGAGACTCGACTGGCTACGGAGTCGATCACCCTTTGGGACCAGCGTCCATCGTGTCCGTGCTCGGGTATCAAACCCATGTGCACCGCCACCCGGAACTGCCACGACTCGAGCCTCAGCCGCAGCGCGGCATCGTCCTCGTCATAGCGGCTCTCGTCTTCCCATTCATCGACCAGAACGGATGCATCATCGATGTCGTCCACGGCGAGGGAAGCAAGCAGCCGATCGAGCCGAATCACCCCGTCCGGGTCACCGCCGCTGTCGTCCTCACTACCTCCACAGTCTCGCGCGGGCGCGGTATCGGCATCACTCGGCTCGGCAATCCGCTCCGGTGTCGCCGGCTTGCCAATCAGATTGCTCTGTTGCCTGATTCGCTTCTGCCTTTTACGGCTACGGCGTCGTTTCGACATGGTTGAAATGAATACCGGGCAACCAAAGGAAAACGATGCATCCCGTCACACGGCGTGTCGCTTCGATTCACTACCCATGACATAGTCCTATACCTATTCCTATGAAATGGCAACAGTCGCAGGGTCCGATACTCAGCAGTCCAGCAGTTCGACAGTCTCAGCTGTGGCTGGGGCTTCATAACCCGCAAAACTTCATATCTGTTCATCTGTATGTTTGTACGTCGCTATTTCTATGCTCCGACGTACCGGTAATCCGTGCCACCTGGCTGCCAAGTAGCAAGTCACGTATAAGCGCACTGACTCGATAGTCGGCACCTTGCTTGGTGTGCAACGTGTTTCGAGGACTGGCCCAGTCAATGCAGGCATGAGCGGATCTCCGGTGCTATGCGCAATGATCTGTGGCGTGTGAAAGGTTTTGCAGGAAGGTGTATTTCGAGGTGTAGTCGGTGCTGGCAGGGATGTTCTGGTCGTTGAGGTATCGCTGTGTCCAGGTCTTGAGGTGGTCGAGTTCGTCAAGGATCTCGGTGCGGCATTCGCGCCTGTTGCCGCGGGAGTTGATGTATTCGATTTCCAGCTGCTGCAGTACTGCGCCGTTACCGGTGACGGTGCAGCGGTCGGTCATGAGTGAGTAGATGTGCCCGGTTTCGCTGCTTTCGAGCATGGCGTCGAAGCGGATCCGGTCGAAGCTACCCAGGTAGCTGGCGTCGAGATCGAGCTGTCTGGTCAGGTAGGCACCCATGTCCGCGGTGGTGGCCATGTGGTGCGGGCAGTCGAGTTTGCGTTCGGTGCGGGCGAATCCGTCGTGCTCGAACTGTTTGCGTTTGATGGTGTAGCCGCCGTTGAGACGTGGGATGAAGGATGCGTAGCCGCGGTCGGCCGGGGTGGGGCCGGTGATGTCGAACATGTGGTTGCCGAACTGCCACAGCTCGAAGTCGTTGCGGAACTCCGCGCGGTACCGGTGCAGCTCGCCGCGGCCGATCTCGGTCTTGATGTCGCGGGCGAGGGCGTAGATGTCGGTCTCGGCGGGAAGGGTGAATTTGTGCTCGTACTCGATGTCCGGGTCTTGGGTGAAGTACCAGCACTCGTGGCTCCCCACCGTTGCCGAGTACGCGGGCAACTGCTGCAGTGCCTGTGCCAGCACGGCGGGCGGCGGCGGGTACCGGCGGCGCGTGGCCGCGTCGAGGGTGTCGACGTGGTGGAACAGGCAGTCGTCGGCGCCGAGGCGGATCGGCAGGTACACCAGCCATCCGTTCGCGTCTGGTGCGAGTAGTGCCAGCGGCATCGCGTCGGGCACCGGTCGGTTGCCGTGCACATGGACGGTGAGGTCGGTGTAGGTGACCGTCTCGTGGGGCGCGCCCCCACCCCCCCCCCGAGGGGGGGGGGGGGGGGATCGGGGTGGGGGCGAAACTGTACACAACACGCGACGGGGGGG
>NZ_JARWQD010000206.1 GCF_029869545.1 Nocardia wallacei
CGGCTGGGGGGGGGGGGCGCCCCCTCCCCGGCCGCCCGGCTCCGCGGCGGGGCGGCCGCCGGGGCCCCCGCCAACACGGGAATGAGAAGGCGTCGGTCAGCACGGGAACAAGAAGGCATCAGCCAACACGGGAACAAGAAGGCATCAGCCAACACGGGAACAAGAAGGCATCAGCCAACACGGGAACAAGAAGGCGTCGGTCAGCACGGGAATGAGAAGGCATCGGCGAAGGCGGAAAGCTTCGGCGCCACGGTCCACTTCCGGCGGGCCATGCTCCTGCCAGCGCGTCGCATCTTGTTTTTCCGGCGCGCTTTCGGCCGGAATCGACGAGGGAGTGGCTAGACGCGGGTGGGAATGGCTATGCGGCTTTCGACGGCGCCGAGGGCGATGTCGGTGCGGTAGTGGCTGCCGGGGAGTTTGATCTTGGCTATGCGAGCGTAGGCGCGCTCGCGGGCCTCGGTGAGGTCGGCGCCGGTGGCCACGACGTTGAGGACGCGGCCGCCCGCGGACAGCAGGGCGCCGTCGTCGCGCTGGGACGTACCGGCATGCAGCACTTCGGTATTCGGGTCGGAGCCGTCGGCGCCGGTGATCACGTCACCGGTGCGGGGGCGGCCCGGGTAGTTCTCGGCCGCCAGCACCACCGTGATCGCCGAACCGGCATGCCACCGCGGCGGCTCGGCCTGGGCGAGGGCGCCGGTGGCGGTGGCGTGCAGCAGCGCGCCGAGCGGGCTGTCCAGCAGCGCCAGCACCGCCTGGGTCTCGGGATCGCCGAAGCGGCAGTTGAATTCGACCACGGCGGGCCCGGCCTGACCGATCGCCAGCCCCGCATATAACAGTCCGGAGAACGGCACGCCACGCCGGACCATCTCCGCCGCAACGGGTTTCACGACAGTGTCGACGATCTCGGCGACGGTCTCCGCGGGCAGCCAGGGCAGCGGCGTGTACGCGCCCATGCCGCCGGTATTGGGCCCGGTATCGCCGTTGCCGACGCGCTTGTGGTCCTGCGCGGGCAGCAGCGGTACCACCGTCTCGCCGTCGACCAGGCAGAACAGCGACACCTCGGGACCGTCGAGGAACGATTCCAACAAGACCGGGTGGCCCTGCTCGAGCAGTTCGGCGCCGTGGTCGCGGGCCGCCGAGCGGTCGGTGGTCACCACCACGCCCTTGCCCGCGGCCAAGCCGTCGTCCTTCACCACCCAGGTCGGGCCGAAGCGGTCCAGCGCGGCATCGAGTTCGCCCGGGTGGTCGACCACCTCGCTGTGGGCGGTGCGCACACCTGCCGCGGCCATCACGTCCTTGGCGAAGGCCTTCGAGCCCTCGATGCGGGCCGCGGCGGCCGACGGGCCGAAACACGCGATCCCCGCCGCGCGCACCGCATCCGCGATGCCCAGCACCAGCGGCACCTCCGGCCCGATCACCACCAGGTCGATCGCGAGGTCGCGGGCCAGCGCGACCACGGCCTCGGCGCTGCACGGATCGACCGGGCGGAGCTGCGCATACTGCGCCATTCCGGGGTTGCCGGGCGCGGCCACGACGGCGCTCACCCCCGGATCCCGCCGCAGGGCCAGCACGAGGGCGTGTTCACGGGCTCCGGCACCGATGACGAGTACGCGCACGCAGGACAGCTTAGGCGACGCGTTCGCGCGCCTCGGCGGGTATCGACCGGACAACCCGTTGCCCCGCCGCGTCCCCGGGCGCAAATAGACTCGGGCCATGGCTTCTGTTTTCAGCGCGATCATCGACGGTCAGTTGCCCGGGCGGTTCGTGTGGGAGGACGACGAATTCGTCGCGTTCCTCACCATCGCCCCGATCACCCAGGGCCACACGCTCGTCGTGCCCCGCGAGGAGATCGACCAGTGGCAGGACATCGATCCGGACACGTTCGCGCGGCTGAACGGCGTCGCCCAGAAGATCGGCCGGGCCGTGCGGGCCGCCTGGGAGGCGCCGCGCGCGGGCCTGCTGGTCGCCGGGCTGGAGGTCCCGCACCTGCACGTGCACGTATTCCCGGCCTTCGAACTCGGCGACTTCAACATCTCCCAGGCCGACCCCGAGCCGAGCCAGGAATCCCTGGACGAGGCCCAGGCCAAGATCAAGCAGGCCCTCCGCGACCTCGGCTACGGCGCCAACGTCCCGGCCTGACCTCCCATTCGGTGCCCGCCTTCCGGGGCCGAGGCGGTGCTATGGGGTACGCGGCAGGTGGACGGTGAAGGTGGTGCCGGTGCCGGGGGCGGTGTGGGCCGAGACCGTGCCGCCGTGGGCGGATACCAGGGCCTCGACGATGGACAGGCCCAGGCCGGTGCCGCCGCTGTCGCGGCTGCGGGAGCTGTCGGCGCGATAGAAGCGTTCGAAGATGCGCTCGGCGTGCTCGGGCGGTAGCCCGGGTCCGGTGTCGGCGACCTCCAGCAGGACCTCGTCGGCCGCGGGGGTGAGCCGCACGGTCACCGCCGCCTCCGGCGGGGTGTGCACGAGGGCGTTGCCGACCAGATTGGACAGCACCTGACGCAGTCGCGCCGCATCGCCGCTGATTTCCAGAGTGCCTGTACCGGAACGTATTTCGAGATCGATCGGACGACCGGGCCCGTCCGGGCGGCGGGCGGTGTCGATCGCGCGGGCATTGTGCACGGCGTCGCTGGCCAGCGCCAGCAGGTCGACCGGGCGGCGCTCCAGCGGGCGCTGCGCATCCAGCCGGGCGAGCATCAGCAGATCCTCCACCAGCAGGCCCATGCGGTGGGACTCGCTTTCGATCCGGTCCATGAACATTGCCGGATCGGCAAGCGCCCCTTGCCGATACAGCTCGGCGAAGCCCTGGACGGTGGTGAGCGGCGTGCGCAGTTCGTGGCTGGCGTCCGCGACGAAACGCCGCATCTTCGCCTCCGAGCGACGCGCGGCCTCCTCCGATGCCTCGGTCGCGGCGAAGGCCCGCTGAATCTGCGACAGCATGCCGTTCAGCGATTGCGACAGCCGGTCGACCTCGGTATCGGTGCCCCGCACGGGAACTCGCCGATGCAGATCACCGCCCGCGATCGCGGCGGCCGTGCGCTCCACCTCGCCCAGCGGCCGCAGGCTGCGCCGGATCACGATCCGCGCCACCAGCGCCAGCACGGCCAGCACGATCGCGCCCACCACCACCTGCAGCCCGATCAGACGGTCGACGATGGTCTCGGTGCCGCGCAGCGGCAGCGCCACCACGCTGCTACCGGCGGGTGACTCGAAACGCACTGCGCGCCAATGCTCGTCGGAGTTGCCGACCGATCCGACCGTGCGCGGTCGGCGGCCGAGGTCGGCGGGTATCTCGGGCGCGGCACCGTCGACATCCATCCGCATCAGGAGCGTGCCCGCCGAATTCTGCACGCGCACATAGAACGGCTCCAGCGTCCGGCGCGGCCGGAACGGTGGCGGCGGATCCGGCGGCGGCAGCCCGGGCCGCGCGAAACCGTGTACGGCATCGGCGATTTCGCGATCGACGCGGTCGATCAGGGTCCGCTGCATCACGGAGGTGACGGTGATACCGGAGGCGAGCAGCCCGAGCCCGGCCAGCACCACCAGTGCCACCACCAGGGTCACCCGCAGCGGGATGGCCGCCAGCCGGGACGAGATCGCCCGGCGCACCCGCCCGGTGCGGTCGAGGGGCGCCGCACCGTGCCGCGTGCTCATTTCACCGCGGACCGATGGCGGCTGGGGACCCGCATGACGTAGCCGACCCCGCGCAACGTGTGAATCAGCCGGTCCGGGCCGGTGTCCACCTTCTTGCGCAGGTAGGAGACGTAGGTTTCGACCACGCCGACCTCGCCGCCGAAGTCGTAGCGCCACACGTGATCCAGGATCTTCGGCTTGCTGAGCACGGTGCCCGCATTGACCATGAAGTACCGCAGCAGGGTGAACTCGGTGGGCGAGAGCGCCACCGGCTCACCCGCCTTCCACACCTCGTGCGTGTCGTCGTCGAGTTCGATGTCCTCGAACCGGATCCGCGAGGACTTGCGCTCGGCCACCGTGTGACCGGAGCGGCGCAGGATGACCCGCAGCCGTGCCACCACCTCCTCCAGGCTGAAGGGTTTGGTGACGTAGTCGTCGGCGCCCAGCGTGAGTCCGGTGACCTTGTCCTCGACCTCGTCGCGGGCGGTCAGGAACAGCACCGGCGCGTCGATACCGTCGGCCCGCAGCCGCCGCAGCAGCCCGAACCCGTCCATCCCCGGCATCATGACGTCGACGATCAGCGCATCCGGCCGGAACGTCCGGGCCCGATCCAGCCCCTCGGCCCCGTTACCCGCCGTGGCAACCTCGAACCCCTGGTAACGCAGGCTCACCGACAACAACTCGACGATCATCGGCTCGTCATCCACCACCAGCACCCGCGCCTCGGCAGCCTCACCACTCATAAGGCCATAGTCCTCCCCACACCCCCGAACACACTGTGCCCCCGCTGGGAGTTTCCTGGGAACGAAAAATGCCCGCCACCGCAGCGACGGGCACAAGAGCCCCCTGTCAGGATTGAACTGACGACCTTCGCTTTACAAGAGCGGTGCTCTACCACTGAGCTAAGGAGGCAGGTGAAGCGGTGCCATCATAACCGGGTTGCCCGGTGGCACCGAAAATCAGCGGTCGACGGACGCGACCGTAGCGGGGGGGGGGCACCCCAATGGGGTAACCCACCCCCCGGGCCCGCCGGTTACCCGCCCGATGGGGGTGGGGGGGGGCGGGCAGGGGGGGG